>JANNCZ010000513.1:0-1583 GCA_031387185.1 Burkholderiales bacterium | reverse complement strand
AGTTGTTGCGTGGCGTTACAGTGGGATCGGGGATATCGACCATGGCCCCTTATCCGCTTAAAGCGAAGTGCCGGCCGTTAGCACCGTCGCGGCAGATGCTCCTGCATTTGTGACCCATGATCCCGCTTTCGGCATCTGGCGCGACCACGAAGACATGTCCGACGTGGAAGCCTATCTGCGCAAGCTGCGTGCACCGCGCTACAACCGTGATGGTTCACGCAATCAGGGTTGATCCCGGTGCTGGTCGATAGTGATGTATTGATCTGGCATTTGCGCGGTCTGCCGCGCGCCACGCAACGTCTCGATCAGTTGCCGCGCCTGACAATTCAGCCATCACCTGGCTCGAACTGCTGCAAGGCATGCGCAGCCGCGCAGAACTGCAAGCGGTGCAAAAAAGTTTGGCAATGCGCAACACCGAGCAGTTACCCGTCACTTCCGCGATCACGCTGCGCGCTGTCGCGCTGATGGAAAGTTTGTCGCTCTCGCACGGCTTGGGCATGGGCGACGCGCTGATCGCGGCCACCGCGCTCGAACACGGCCTGCCGCTGCTCACCGCGAACTTCAAGCACTTTAGCCCGGTCGATGGCTTGAAGGTCGAACGCTTTGAGCCGATGCAGGATACGGTGCTGTGACTGCCATGCAGTGACGGGCGGGAGGGCGGGCAGTTTCGCCAACTTCGCGGATTGATAACGAGGGAAGAAATCGCTCTAAGCCACCCGGCTGAAACCCTTGGTGGACGCGGTTCTACGGCACACGATGGCTCGTAATCGTTGGTGGAAGACGCTCTCAGCCGGGCAGTCAGTGTGAATTAAACAAACCCCACGCAACGCGGATGCATGCGGAGAGTCCACTCACCTTTCTTCGCGATGTCATCAACCCAAGCTGCGCTGGCGATCAAGCAGCGCGTGCCGGACCCGCAGCCGTGCAATGCCGTGTGGGGCGTGGACCTCACCTTCAAACAGGATGAAGCGGGAGAGATGCATTCGATCCGCGGCAGCATCGATCACGGCAGCCGCAAGGCGCTGGCGCTATTGCCGCTCGCCGACAAAAAGGACATCACCCTGTTGCGTAATCTGCTCGATGTGATTGAAGTTTGTGGAAAACCGCATCGTCTGTTCACGGACAACGAATCGATGTTCCGCTCGCGCCTGTTCCGCCTCTGCCTTGCCGTACTCGGCATCCGCCAACGCTTCAGCAATCTGCACTGCCCCTGGCAGAACGGCCGCGTCGAGCGTTTGTTTGGCACGCTCAAGAAAACACTGAACCGCATCACGGTGGCGAACTTTGCCGCGCTCTCGCATGCGATGTTGGAATTCAAAACTTTTTACAACCATGTGCGCCCCCATCAACATTTGCAAGGCCACACTCCACAGGAAGCATGGGACGGGGTTGATCCACGCCGGTGCGCGCCGAAGGAGGCGCGCTTCGTCAAAGCTTGGGGCGGGTTGCTGACCGGGTATTACGTGAGGCGTTGACGCCGCAAGCAATCCAAAAATCATCGGCCACCAATGCAATCGACAATGCGCACTGTCCGCGGGCAACCATGTCCATGAAATCCGGATTGACTATTTTTTAGGCAAAGC
>JANNCZ010000229.1:0-2708 GCA_031387185.1 Burkholderiales bacterium | reverse complement strand
AGAGTTGCCCGTGAGTATTTGTCATCACAACCAAGGTGCTAACCATGCGCTGCAGCGAACCCGGCCATCGCGTCGCGGTTGCAATCGTGCGCCCTCGTGCGCCGGGTCGCTGAGCTTGGGTCGTTAGGCGTCGCTACGCGCATCTTCGATCCAACTGAACAACCATGAGCAAACCAATCATCCCAAACCTTCGCACTTGGCCGCGGAACTTAAGCACTTCGCAGGGCGGCGGCCTCTCAACGTCACAATATGGAGGCATGTCCACTTCTCAATACGGCGGCATGTCCACATCGCAATACGGGGGCATGTCAACGTCGCAGTATGGCGGGATGTCCACTTCTCAGTATGGCGGACTCTCTACCTCACAATACGGTGGCCTTTCCACATCTCAATATGGCGGATTGTCCACTTCCCAATACGGAGGTTTATCAACTTCCCAGTATGGAGGCTTATCGACTTCCCAAGGTGGCGGCATGTCAACGTCCTCCACGAATGTTTACCGCAGCAATATTCCACCGTGGCCGGTGTTTTTAAGGGAACTCAAGCGGAGAGGGTATGACGCGCAGAACGAACTAATCCGCCAATACCTCCCAGAGCATCTTTGGCCAGAAAACTTTTTCGGAACAGATGATTGATTCACGCCCAAATTCCAAATGACCGCAACGCCTAACCATGCGCTGCAGCGAACGGCTCCGCGTGTCACGGTAGCTGCTAACTCTAGCTCGTGCGCGCTCATTGCGGGCCACCTTTCTCCGTAGTCCGTATGCTGTCCTTCGTCCCACCCTCGCAGCTACCGCGCCACGCTCCGCCGTCGCTGAGCTTGGGGTCGTTAGGTGTCATCGGACGCGCACACAAACCACTACACAAAATGAAATATCTACCACTCCTCGTTCTCCTCTTTTTCATCGGCTGCGCCACGACGACGCCCGAGCAGAAGTATGCAAAGACGAGCACCGCCGAGCTGAAGCTTCGCCACACCCAGTGCGAGCAGTTCCTGACCGCCGAGAAGAAGAACATTGACATCAAGTTCGGGCCGCCGCTTGCGATGGCCATGATGGGTGATGGTGGACGCGGCGACCGTATCAAAGAGAAGGAGGAGATTGAGAAGGAGTTGCTGCGCCGTTATCAGGCGGGGGACAAGGACGCGCATCTGCCGATTTTTCAGTGACACCGTCTCGCCACATGACACCTAACCATGCGCTGCAGCGAACGGCGGCGGGCCGTCGCGGTTGCAATCGGCGCGTCTCGTGGCCGCCGTCGCTGAGCTTGGGTCGTTCGGCGACTAGGCTTCACCTTGTTTAGCATATGACATCATCCGAGACTCCGAGGCAGACCGCTATGCGGATGCCGCCGTCGAAGTGGAGACTCGCCTTCCAAGGTTACGTTGCGCTGATTGTCGCAGTGGTGCTGGGTGCGCTTGCGTCGGCCCCCGTCATTTTTTCGCGAGCGCGTTTTTACGCTGAGACGACCTATATCTTGGGAGCACGTCCGGCAGACGACGCAGCCCTCAAGGATTGGGCACTGAAACAACCGGATGTAGTCGCCTTTACCACCGAGCGACGTGGTGAGGACTTGTGGTTTCATACGGAGTATCAAACGGCCACGAGGCAGAGGCCCTCCTCTGCGGAACTCGCGGCGCAGATGCGCCAACTCGGCTATGAGATTCGCGGGATGCGCGGTGGCTCGATGGGTTTGGCGAATGGTCTCCGTGAACAGATGACCGGCGCGCTCACGCTCGCGGTGATGCTGGCAGGTATGCAGGTGATGTTTGGGTTCGTCGGAGTGAACCGCATCCGCGCGGCAACCCGCCGGGGTGAACCGCTGCCGCCGCTGTTTCCGGGGCAGCATGGTCGGGCCGTGGCGTTCGGCGCGTTGGGCGGTCTGGGGTTGCTAGGCTTTGGCCTGCTCTACGAGTTTGTGCTGACCACTTTGCTCGGGCATTCGCCCCCCAGCCCGTGGGACTCGTCGGCGGTGATGCCCACCCAGACGAAGCTGGTGTTCCTGATCTTTGGCGGCTTGGGCGCTCCAATCGCCGAGGAGATATTCTTTCGCGGCTATCTATTCGGGAAGTTCAAGGCCGCAGGGTATGTAGGCTTTGGCATTGTTTTCACGGGCGTCCTGTTCGGCGCAGTCCATTTCTCCGATAGCTACAACGTTCCTGCCATCTGTCTCATCGGTGTTTGTCTGGCCTTGTTGTATCACCGCACCGGCTCGCTCCTGGCACCCATCACCGCGCACATCGTCAACAACGGGTTGGCAATCCTCTGGATGATACTGTCGTGAAACACGCGTCGCCGAACCATGCGCTGCAGCTAACCCGGCCATCGCGTCGCGGTTGCAATCGTGCGCCCTCGTGGGCCGGGTCGCTGAGCTTGGGTCGTTAGGCCACTTGGACACGCCATGCCTACTGATGACACATTTGAGCAGTTTCACCGGCTGATTAAGACAGGCGACGTCATTGCCGTGCGCGAGTTCATCGCGTCAGGCGTGGCCGCAGACATTCGCAATCGGTTTGGTTGGACGCCACTAATGCTTGCTGCCAATGAGGGACACACGCCGATTGTCAGTCTTTTGCTCTCCGACGGTGCAGATGTTCAGGCCGTCAACGATTTTGGCGCATCGGCGTTGGCCTATGCCGCTTTGCGTGGAGAGTGCCGCACCATTCAGGCGTTGCTTGATGCGGGCGCATCACTGGATGTCCACCCACA
>JANNCZ010000224.1:0-21254 GCA_031387185.1 Burkholderiales bacterium | reverse complement strand
CATCATCGTCAGCGCGCCGCCACCGTGACTGAAGGCAATGCGCAAATTGGGATGGCGCGCGGCGATGCCACCGGTGATGATGGCGGCTGCTGCCATGCCGATATCGGCAGGAAACGCCACCGCCTGTTCCGACAGCGGGCCGACGATGCGGTCTTGCCCGACCGGACGCAATGCATGCACAAAGATGGACGCACCGCGCTTTTCGGCGAGCGCAAAAAATGGCTCAAAACGCGCATCGCCAATCGACACGCCATTGACGTGGGTAGCAATCTCGACGCCCGCAAAGCCCAGCGTGGTCTTGACGTATTCGAGCTCGCGCAACGCCATGTCCATATCCTGCAAGGGGATGGCACCGAGAGCGTAGAAGCGTTGCGGCGCGGCACTCACCATCGTGGCGATCTGGTCATTGAGATAGCGGATCAGCACGCGCGCATCTTCCGCCGGCAGCCAGTACGAGAGCAACTCCGGCATCGGCGAGAGCACCTGCTTGCCGACGCGCATCGCGTTCATGCCTTCGATGCGGCGCGGCACGCTCCACGAGCCATCACTCACGGTGCGGTAATTTTTGCCGGAGATCATCACGTGCCGGTGGCAGGCGTGGGCCGGTGCCATCGACGGCCACGGTATGTCTGGCGTGGTGCCGGTATAGACCGGGAAATTCTCAGGGACGACGTGGGTGTGAACGTCGATGGCGTGATAGGTGGAGTGGGTGTGTGTCATGGCGGATTTGATTTGGCAATTTAGCGATAGCGGCAGCGCCGAAGCAGGCGCACATCATAACGTTTACGCCCTGGCACGCGCTTGAAACCAGCGGTGCAGCATGGCAGAAGGAATGACGCAAGGCATCACGCAAGAGGCAGAAGCAAAAGCCCCATCAGCTAAAATTGCGTGTTCAGCTTCAAGCGATTTCACACGTGATGATCACGTTTCAGCAAATCATTTTGCGCCTCCAGGAATACTGGGACAAGCAGGGTTGCGCGCTGTTGCAGCCCTATGACATGGAAGTCGGCGCCGGCACTTCGCACACCGCCACGTTCTTGCGCGCACTCGGCCCCGAGCCGTGGAAGGCAGCCTATGTGCAGCCCTCGCGCCGCCCCAAGGATGGCCGTTACGGCGAGAACCCGAACCGCATGCAGCACTACTACCAATATCAGGTGGTACTCAAACCCGCGCCCGCCAACATTCTTGACCTCTATCTTGGCTCACTCGAAGCGCTCGGCTTTGATCTAAAGCAAAACGACGTGCGCTTCGTCGAGGACGACTGGGAAAACCCCACCCTCGGTGCCTGGGGCCTCGGCTGGGAAGTGTGGATGAACGGCATGGAAGTCACGCAGTTCACTTATTTTCAGCAGGTCGGCGGCATCGATTGCAAACCGCTCACCGGCGAAATCACCTATGGCCTGGAGCGCCTCGCGATGTATCTGCAGGGCGTTGAGCGCGTGTTTGCTCTGGTGTGGACGGACACTGGTGGCCGCAAATTGACGTACGGCGACGTCTATCTGCAAAACGAGCAAGAGCAATCTGCCTACAACTTCGAATGGAGCGATGTCGAATTTTTGCTTTCGGCGTTCGCAGCACATGAGAAACAAGCCAAGCTGCTGATGGACAAGCAGCTCGCGCTGCCGGCCTATGAGCAGGTGTTGAAGGCCGCGCACACGTTCAACCTGCTCGATGCGCGCGGCGCGATATCGGTCACTGAGCGCGCCGCCTACATCGGCCGCATCCGCAATCTCGCGCGCAGTGTGGCGCAGAGCTATCTCGACAGCCGCGCACGGCTTGGATTTCCGATGGCGCCGAAGGCATGGGCGGATGAGACCAAAGCGCTGTTGACCGCACAGGCTGCGGTACAGGCCGCAACACATGCGACACAAGCCGCGAAGAAGGCCGCATGATGGCAACCAACAATCTGCTGGTCGAGTTGTTCGTTGAAGAACTGCCGCCAAAGTCATTGAACAAACTGGGCGATGCGTTTGCGTCGGCCTTGCTGGCATCGCTCCAGACACAAGGCTTGGCTGCGCCGTCCGCTGTAGCAACGTCCTACGCCACACCACGCCGGCTCGCCGCGCACATCACCTGCGTCGCTGCGCAAGCTGCTGAAAAATCCGTCTCCCAAAAGCTGATGCCGGCATCAGTTGGCTTCGGCGCAGACGGTCAACCCAGTGCAGCGCTGCTCAAGAAGCTCGCGAGCCTCGGTGCGGCGCCGGAAGCGGCCGCCAGATTGCGGCGTGCGCAAGATGGCAAAGCCCGGGCGCTCTTTTTGGACAGCGTCGTAGCCGGTGCCTCCCTGCAGGCGGGATTGCAATTGGCACTGGACGAAGCGATGGCGAAACTGCCGATCCTCAAACGCATGACCTATCAATTGGCCGACGGCTGGAGCAGCGTGCAGTTCGTGCGCCCAGCACATGGCCTCGCCGCATTGCATGGTGCAGACGTGGTACCGATAAGCGCGCTGGGATTGACGGCTGACCGTCTTACACGCGGCCACCGCTTCGAAGCGCCGGTTGCTTCGATCAGTCTCCGGGACGCGGATAGCTACGCCGCACAGTTGGAAACCGAAGGCGCGGTGATTGCAAGCTTCGCTGCGCGCCGTGCCGAAATCGTCAAACAAATCGCCTCTGCTGCCAGCAAGGCGGGCGCCAACCTCAAACCGGTGAACGACGACGCCCTGCTCGACGAAGTGACCGCCCTGGTCGAGCGACCCAATGTGTTGATCGGCTCCTTCGAGAAAGCCTTCCTCGACGTACCGCAGGAATGCCTGATTCTGACTATGAAGGCCAATCAAAAATATTTTCCCTTGCTCGACACCACGGCGGGTAGCGAAGGCAAGCTCACCAACCAGTTCCTCATCGTCAGCAACATCCGCCCCGCCGATCCCTCCGCAGTCATCAGCGGCAACGAGCGCGTGGTGCGACCGCGCCTGGCCGATGCGAAATTTTTCTTCGATCAGGATCGCAAGAAAACATTGGCGTCGCGCCTGCCGGGATTGGCGAAAGTCGTTTATCACAACAAGCTTGGCACCCAAGCCGAGCGCAGTGAGCGCGTACGCGCCATCGGCCACGCCATCGTCAATCAAATGCGCATGGCGATCAATCCCTACACGGTGCTGGCGAGGGATGAAATGGAAGTGCTCGATGGCAAGGTGCAGGAAGCCGCGCGCCTGGCCAAGACCGATTTGCTCACCGATATGGTGGGTGAATTCCCCGAGCTGCAAGGCATCATGGGCGGCTACTACGCGCGCCACGAGGGTCTGCGCGACGGTGTAGCGATTGCGCTTGAAGACCATTACAAACCACGCTTTGCGGGTGATGCGTTGCCGCGCAATCACACCGGCACCGTGGTTGCGCTCGCCGACAAGCTCGAAACGCTATGCGGCCTGTTCGGCATCGGCCAGATACCGACCGGCGACAAAGACCCCTTCGCGTTGCGGCGCCATGCGCTCGGCGTGATCCGCATCCTGATTGAAAAGAATCTAACCATCGGCCTGAAAGCCTTGGTGCAAGCGGCGTTCGCGGCCTTTCCCGTGGAAACCGTTGATACGAGCGCCTCTGTGAAGGTCATCGAGTTCATGTTTGACCGCCTCGCCAACCAGTTGCGTGAGCAGGGCTTCACCGCTCAGGAAGTCGATGCGGTGCTCGCGTTGCAGCCGGATCTGTTGGCCGAAATCCCCAAGCGGCTCGCTGCGGTGCGTGCGTTTGCTGCGCTGCCCGAATCGGCCGCGCTGGCCGCCGCCAACAAGCGCGTCGGCAACATTCTGAAGAAAGCCGACGGTGCGGTTGTGGCGCGCGTCGATGCGGCCTTGTTGGTCGAAGCCGCCGAAGCCGCGTTGCACCAGGCGCTCTCCAAGGTGACACCGGCGGCCGATGCGGCTTTTGAGAGTGGCGACTACACCGCTTCGTTAAAGGCCCTCGCCGCGCTGCGTGGCCCGGTCGATGCGTTCTTCGAAAAAGTGATGGTCAACGCCGAAGACGCGAAGCTGCGCGCCAACCGTCTCGGCTTGCTCGCAACCCTGCATGTGGCGATGAATCGCGTCGCTGATCTGTCCCGGCTTGCGGCATAGGGTGCATCGCGCCAACCGCATCCTGATCGTCGCGCCCAATTGGCTGGGCGACTCGATCATGGCGCAGCCGCTGCTGTCCTTGCTCAAGGCGAAGACCGGCGCGGCGATAGATGTGATCGCGGTGCCGGCCGTGGTGCCAGTGTTCCGCCGCATGCCCGAAGTCACACGCGTGATCGAAGAAGATTTTCGCCACGGCCAACTCGACCTCAAGGCGCGCTGGAAGCTCGGTCGCACACTGCGGCTGGACGACAGCGGCGCGCGGCAATATGCGCAGAGCTATGTGCTGCCCAACTCGTGGAAGTCGGCGTTGGTGCCGTTCTTCGCCGATGTGCCGGTACGCGTGGGCTACGCAGGTGAAGCGCGCGTCGGCCTGATCGACGTGCGCCATCCCAATCCAAAAAAGAACACGCCGCGCGAACCGATGGCGCAGTTCTATGCGCGGCTGGCCGGCCTTCCAGGCCAGAGTGGGCAAGCGAAATCCGCACTGGCGCCACCGCTGTTGATGGCCGATCCGCTGCGCGTGATCGCCGCCAAGGTCAATCTTGGCCTCCACCCTCGGGACAGTTTGATCGCGCTGTGCCCCGGCGCAGAGTACGGCCCCGCCAAACGCTGGCCCGCCGAGTATTTTGCCGAGGTGGCAGGCAAGCTCAAGGCGCGCGGCTACACACCTATCGTGCTTGGTGCGCAAAGCGATGTCCCCACCGGTCTTACCATCGAGCAGTTATCGCACGGGGCCGCGATCAATCTGTGCGGCAAGACCTCGCTCGATGATGCGATCAACCTGATTGCCGGCTCACGCGCCGTCATCACCAATGACTCCGGCCTCATGCATGTCGCCGCCGCTCTGGGCAAGCCGCAACTCGCGTTGTTCGGCTCCAGCAGCCCGGAACACACGCCGCCGCTCTCGGATGCTGCGCGCGTAATCACCATCAAAGCCGAATGCAGCCCCTGCTTCGCACGTGAATGTCCCCTTGGGCATTTCAAGTGCATGCGCGAGTTGATGCCAGCGCAAGTGATGGCCGAGTTTGACGCCATCGGTGATTTGCTAACATCGGCTTGACGCCGCGCACTGCACCCGCGCTGTACCGCACCGCCCGACCGCGCCTGACACCGTCCGGCACTGCCCGATCAACGCCCTGCACGCCCATTTCTCCACACCGACCGCGATGCCCGCCAAAATATTCCCCACCCCGCAGGACTGTGAAGCCGCGTTCTACGAAGCGCTGGAAAAATCTGACCTCGAAGGCATGATGTCGGTATGGGCTGAAGACGAAGACGTGCTGTGCATTCACCCTGGTGGCGCACGCGTCAGCGGCCACGCGGCGATCCGCGAAATCTGGCGGCAGATGTTTGCCGGTGGCCCGCGCCTGGCGGTGTACGTGGGCCAGGTGATGGCGACGCAGGCAATGCTGATGGCGACGCACTCGGTGCATGAATACATCGCGATGAAGGGCGAACCGCGCCCCACGCATCCGGTGGTGGCGACCAATGTCTACATTCGCAGCGGCAACGGCTGGCGCATGATCGTGCATCACGCCTCACCGACGCCGCAGCGCGGTGCGCAGCCGTCCGCGCCTCCGCTGCAGCAAACACCCAAGACGCTGCATTGAGCGCCGCATCGGGCATTGCGTTGACGGAGTCGTGCTTTCGCGCCGCGTGGTGGTTGCCAGGCGGGCACGCACAAACGATTGTTCCTGCGCTCTCAGGCCGCGGCTCGCAGCGCGGCGCTGTCCCGCTGCAGCGCGAACGCTGGTCAAGCTGCGACGCACAAGGCACCCCCGATGGCGATTTCGTCGATGTCGATTTTTTGCCGTGGATCGACGGCGCGCCGCTGGTCGTGCTGTTTCACGGCCTCGAAGGCAGCTCGCAAAGCCACTACGCCGCCGCCATGCTGCGTGCCTTGCGCGCGCGCCGCTGGAATGGCTGTGTGCCGCATTTTCGCGGCTGCTCGGGCGAACTCAACCGCTTGCCGCGCGCCTATCACTCAGGCGATTCAGGCGAGATCGACTGGATCTTGCGGCGCGCAATCGAGCTGCGCAAGCCGTCACGCCTCTACGCTGCAGGCGTCTCGCTCGGTGGCAACGCGCTGGCGAAGTGGGCGGGTGAACAAGGCATGGCCGCAAAACCCTTGGTGGGAGCGGTCGCCAGCGTTTCCGCCCCGCTTGACCTGACGGCTGCGGGCCATGCATTGGGGCGCGGCCTCAACATGATTTACACGCGCATGTTTCTTGACACACTCAAAAAAAAGAGTGTCCTGAAACTTGCGCAGCATCCGGGATTGTTCGACGGCGCTGAAGTGCAGCGCGCACGCGACCTCTACGAATTCGACAATCTGGTCACCGCGCCGCTGCATGGCTATCGCGACACCGATGACTACTGGGCACGTGCCTCGGCCAAACCCTGGTTGCGCCACATCGCCGTGCCGGCGTTGATCCTCAACGCGCGCAATGATCCGTTTCTGCCGGCGCACGCACTGCCCGGCGCAGCGGATGTATCGGCGGATGTCACCCTGGAGCAACCCGCGCACGGCGGCCACGTGGGCTTCGCACGCGGTGCGCTGCCGCCGGGTAACATTGCTTGGATGCCGCAACATCTGCTCGATTTTTTCTCGCAACATCCCTGATGCGCGCGCGATCGGCGCATTCGGCCCGCGTTGTTTACCGCGCCCTCCTTTTGGCAACACTTCCGAACCTTCCATGTCTTCCATCACGCTTCCCGTCACGCTTCCCGTCACGCTTCCAAACGAAATCTTCAAGGCCTACGACATTCGCGGCATCGTCGGCAAAACCCTCACGCCTGACATCGTCGAGCTGATCGGCCGTGCCATCGGCAGCCTCGGCGCCGAGCGTGGTGTCACCGAGTTTGTGGTCGGCCGCGACGGCCGGCTGTCCGGCCCTGCGCTGATCGCGGCGCTTTCCAATGGTCTGCGCGCAGCAGGGATGAACGTGATCGACGTGGGCATGGTCGCGACGCCGCTCACCTACTTTGCCGCGTACGAATTGAAAGCGGGCAATGGGCTGCCCTGCGGTTCGTGCGTGATGGTCACCGGCAGCCACAACCCGCCGGACTACAACGGTCTCAAGATGGTGGTGGCCGGCGAAACACTTTATGGCGACACCATCACGGCCTTGCGCGAACGCATCGCCACCGCCAGCTTCGCCAGCGGCAACGGCAGCTTGCGCACCCACGACATCGGCGCCGCCTACTTCGCGCGCGTCGCGGGCGACATCAAGCTCGCGCGGCCTATGAAGATCGCCATCGATTGCGGCAACGGTGTAGCCGGTGCGTTTGCACCTGAGTTATTCCGCCGTCTCGGTTGCGAGGTGACCGAATTGTTTTGTGAAGTTGATGGCACCTTCCCGAACCATCACCCCGACCCGGCAGTGCCGAAAAATCTGGCCGACCTGATTGCCTGCGTCAAAAGCGGCGATGCCGAACTCGGCCTCGCCTTCGACGGTGATGGCGACCGCCTCGGCGTCGTGACCAAAGACGGCCACATCATTTATCCGGACCGCCAGCTGATGCTCTACGCCGCCGACGTGCTCACCCGCGCACCCGGCGCGACCATCATTTACGACGTGAAATGCACGCGCAACCTCGGACCGTGGATCGCACAACACGGCGGCAAGCCGCTACTCTGGAAAACCGGCCATTCACTGGTCAAGGCCAAAATGCGCGAGACCGGCGCTGCACTTGGCGGCGAGATGAGCGGTCACACGTTTTTCAAGGAGCGCTGGTACGGCTTTGACGACGCGCTCTATGTTGGCGCACGCCTGCTCGAAATCGTCTCGCGCTCAGCCAACCCGAGCGCCGTGCTCGACGCCTTGCCGGATTCGATCACCACGCCGGAGCTGCAGCTGGCGCTCAACGAAGGCGAGCACTTCGCGCTGATTGCGCAACTGCAGCGCGACGCAAAGTTTCCGGCAGCCGTCCACGTGATCGACATCGACGGCCTGCGTGTCGAATACAAGGACGGCTTCGGCCTCGCACGTGCATCCAACACCACGCCGGTGGTGGTGCTGCGTTTCGAAGGCGAGACGCAGGCGGCTCTCCTGCGCATTCAGGCCGACTTTCGCGCCGCCCTGCTGGCGGCCAAGCCCGACGCCGTGCTGCCGTTCTGACCGTGCCTACGCACGCCGGCCAGCCATGAGCTTCGACGCCTCCGTCATCGCCGCGATGGCGAAATGGCCGGATGTGCCCGATGTCTACAACTGGCTGATGCTTGACGCACGCGGGCGCTACCGTGTGCGTGCGCGCGACTACGAACGCTCCGGGCGCTTCGATACCATCGGCAACGCGGCGGTGGTCGAATTCATCGGGCGCAACACCACCTGCGATGCGGCGGGCCGCTGGTTTTTCCAGAACGGCCCGCAGCGCGTGTTCTTCAAACTCGAATGCACGCCGTTCGTGGCGCGCCTGCAGCCGCAAGGCATGCCGCTGCTGCATACCGGCAAAGCTGTCGCACGCGTCGATGCGGTGTGGATCGACGAACACGCGGCCGCGATTCTGCAGACCGACGCCGGGCCGGCACTGGTGGACGACCGTGACAATTCCCACTTTATTGTCGGCCTGAAACCGTTGGTGGGTGAGGTTCTTGACGATACGATGTTTGAAGAATGGCTACTGGCGCCGCTCTCCGGGAAGTTGCTCTGGGAGATTTGCGGTGCGCGCGTCCCGGTAGGGCCGGTGCTGCGCGCAGATTTGCCGGCGCGCTTTGGCTTTGTCGCCGCGCCGCAGCCTCCCGCAGGGGCGATGGACTGTTGATTTGCAGACATCATGCCAAAGCGCGCAGCTGGGTCGAATGACGCCAATTTAGTTGGCACCTTGCGGTTCCCAGAGCGAATCGAATCGTTGCGCCAAACTCAAACGCGCTCAGCATGCCGACGCGGTCAGATTAGGTGTTGCACCTCAATCGCTCCCCAGTGACGGCCCAGATATTCCGCGACCAATCGACGGTGACAATGGTGTGGCTTGTGCTCGCTGCACAGCAGGCATCCGGTATCGATCACCTCCCTGGGGATTTTCTCTTCGATACGGCGCTTATCCATGAGATCGAGAAAGCGCTTTTCGTAAACGGTCCAGTCGCCCTTGTTTTTTTTGTACTCACCGAGCATGTCTTGCGTCGGCGCAAGATCCGGCACATGCACGTAGTCGAGACCGCAAATCTCTTTGAGAAAGTAGGTCAGATCCTGCCTTTTCGCAAATCCCGCCAGTTGCGAGACGTTATTGAGCCGCACATCAACAACGCGTTTCGCTCCAGAATCTCTTAGCAAACCGAAAAATTGCTCAGCCGTCTTCTGAGTGAAGCCGATCGTAAACAGCTTCACGAAGTCACCTCGTCAACCTCTTGACCCATGCGCCCATCCTGATAGGCGACCTGCTCTTCACGCCTTAGCACAGCCATATCGATTAGTGATTCTTCGGAATCAAACATGTCACCGGGCCCGGACGGGTCAACTTTCAGCAGCCGCTTCATCGCGGCGTGCTGTGTCTCAAGCGCGCCATCTGCAAGGATATGCGTAACCGCAACGTCATCCCGTTCCAGGGCACGGCTCACCAGCAGCGTTCGATGGCAATCCAAAGGGTCCTTTTCGGCGCACATCAATGCAATCCGATGCTTGCGCGCCCCCTGCTCGACTCGCTCGATTCCGGCGAGAAACAACGGCGTCGTCGCCAACTTACGATATTGCACCTGTCCGTTTTCGTACGTGGAAGGATCTTCCGAGCGAGCACCAAGTTCCCGGCCTAGAAATACATAGGCAATATCTGCCTTCTTTAGCGACTCGGCCAATATCTTCCTGTTGAACTGCGGATTGAAGCGACTTGCCGGAACCGACCGTACATCAGCGAGAGCATCTACCCGATGCAAGCGCAACAACTCGATGAATTTCTCGATCGGATGATTCGAATGTCCAATCGTGAATACGGAAATCTGGTCAGTCGCCATGGGCAATCTCTCCGCCGGGCACGGTCATAACGGCTGCAATGAGTTTGTACACCTTGTCATGATACGGCTCGCCGAGACTGATCGTGAGATAGCTGGCGGGCAACGAGTATTCCCCGTCTTCCAGCACCAGAAATTTCTTCTCGATCAGCGGGTCAGTCACCATCAAGTGGTAGCTCACTCCCAGATACTTGAATTTTCCCTGTAGCCTGCGCTTGTTGCTTCCATCTCGCGCTTGGCCGAAATGCGCGGATCACCAGTTCCGGCACACGGATGAGACGCAGGGAATCGGTGAGTTCCTGCGCCTCGCCTAGGGCGATTTGGTCGTTGTGACCATGCATCGTATGCTGACCATTGATCCAAAGCCGTGTCGGTTCATCCTCCAGCCCCGCTAGTTGCTTCCATTTCAACCGTCTGGCCTTGGTCCAATAAAATTTGTCGTCCAACAGCCAGTTCTCGCTCTGGTATGCATGACCGCGATTCTCAAGCACGCAAAGATTGAGCACGTCACGCAAAAGGGGATCTTCGCCATTGTCGTAGCGCCGTTCATCCAGCGACACCTCCTCATGTTCACGTGCACTAACTGGCCGGACCCACTGACCCGATCCGTCGAGCAGTTTTCCAGCGACGCAACGCCCGGACAGCTTGCGCGAATTGGCAAGACATACGATCTGCAGGTTCTTCGTCAACACTTTAGCCATCTGAACATGGTACCGGACAGCGCGGTTAAGCGCCAATTACGGTCCTTCATGTGCCCCTGCTAAACTAGTCTGAATACTAGTCAGGTCAAGGATCCCCTCCATGCAAAACTGGCCAGTGCAAGACGCCAAGGCGCGCTTTAGCGAATTTCTGGAAGCTTGCATTGCCGAGGGGCCGCAAATGGTGACCAAACGCGGCGCCGAGGCCGCTGTGCTGGTGCCGGTTGCCGAGTGGCGGCGGCTTCAGTCTGCCGCGCGGCCCTCGCTCAAGACGCTGCTGCTCGCGGAAGAGGTGCGCACGGAATACCTCGTGCCGCCACGTGGCAATGCGCGGCGGCGCAAGCCTGAGCCATTGCGGTAACGGCGATGTTTCTGCTCGATACCAACGTTGTCTCCGAATTGCGCCGGCCCAAACCGCACGGTGCGGTACTCGCTTGGATTGCTTCGGTGGACGAGGCTGATCTGCATTTGTCGGCCGTGACGCTGGGCGAGATTCAGGCCGGCATCGAGACGACGCGCGATCAGGACGATGCCAAGGCAGCCGAGATCGAGCGCTGGCTCGACCTGATCGCCAGCGCATACAACGTGCTGCCGATGGATGGGCCGGCATACCGGGTGTGGGCGCAGCTCATGCACACGCGCTCCGACACGCTCTATGAGGATGCGATGATCGCGGCCACGGCGCGCATTCACAAGCTGACGGTGGTCACGCGCAACGTGGCGGACTTTGCCGGCTTTGACGTACCGGTGCTGAACCCGTTCAAGTCCCGGAGCACCTGACACGCGGGCGCTACCGGATGCGACGAGCATGCAGCGGCGATTTTGGAGACGCAGCACGGTTCCGCGCCGCCGCGCTCCAGCCCCCGGCCGGTGCGGCTGATTGTTAAGGCCGGCGCTGCGCCCCTCACCGGCCGGACAAAACGTGTAAATTGCCGTTGGGTGCCAGAACTTGTGCGTGGCTACAGAGGTGGTTCAACTGGCAGCAAGCAAAGAGAAGGAGGCAACATGGCAGTCGCATATCAAAAGCCGTCAGGCGCATTTATCGGTGCATCGTGGGTCGCGTTGCTGGTGGGGTCGCTCACGTTTGTCATCGCGCTGTGGAATTCATCCATGCCGATGTATGAACAAGGTTTTTATTTCACGGTGCTGATGTATGGCCTGTTCGCCTGCGTATCGCTGCAAAAGGCGGTGCGCGACCGGCTCGAAGGCATCCCGGTCACCGGCATTTACTATGGCCTCGCCTGGGTGTCAGTCGGTCTCACCATCCTGCTGCTGCTGATTGGTCTGTGGAACGCCACCATGCCGATGGCCGATAAAGGACTGTACGGCATCTCGTTTCTGATGAGCCTCTTCGCTGCCATTGCCGTACAGAAAAACACGCGCGACGCAAAACTCGTGGACGACCCCGACGCAACGCAGATCGTTTCAAATTAATTCGGCTCGGCGGCCGGCGAGGCGGTCGCGGCACGCGCGCCCCTGCGGCAAGCTAGTGTTTGTCAATCTCGACTTCCGCTTCAATCTCGACCGGGATATTCCACGGCAATTCGGCCACGCCAATCGCCGAGCGCGAGTGCGCACCAATCTCCAGGCCGAACACGTCTAGTATCAAGTCTGACGCGCCATTGATTACGCGCGGCATCTCCGTAAAGCCCGGCGCTGCGTTCACCATGCCGAGCACCTTGAGCCAAGCGCTGATGCGGTCGAGGCTGCCGAGCGCAATACGCAGGTCAGTGAGCATGGCGAGCAGGGTGAGGCGCGCCGCGACTGCCGCTTGCTCAAGAGACACTTCGCTGCCCACCTTGCCAAACGGGCCGCAAATCTTCCCGTCAGCGTCCAGCGGGCCGTGACCCGACACATACGCGCGGTTGCCGCGTACACGTACCGGCACAAAGGGCAGGCGCGCGCCATGCGGCAACTGTAACGGGGCGGGCAGGACAATTCCCAGATTCTTCAGTTGTTGTTCTGCTGACATGACATTGATCCCGGATGGTTGATCGAGGGGACTACAGGTCATCGTGCGCGGTCGAAATACAGTCCGGGGAAAAACCCTGGCAAAACACGGAGAACACGCACAAGAGGCCGGGACAGCAGCGCGTTTACACTTGCTATCTGCTCCCGGCGGCAACGCTGCGCGTGCATCACGATCTTCGCGCACCTCCGGCACCTTCACCCAGCCACACATTTTATTGGGAAGTCCATCATGCCACTGATCCACATCGAACTATTTGAAGGCCGCAGCCACGATCAAAAAAAGGAACTCGCCGCTGCAATCACCCGCGAGACCGTGCGCGTGCTGGCATGCGCCGACACTGCCGTGGACATCATCTTCACTGACATCAAAAAGCAGGACTGGGCCACCGCTGGCGTGCTCTGGTCGGAAAAGAAATAGGCCGCCGCGATGCCATCGTTTCGCGCTTACCGGTTCACTGCCGGTACACCATCACCTGAAGCACGCTTCACCGAATTGACCGAATCAGACCTGTCAGCCGGCACTGCGTTGATTCGTGTTGCTTACTCCAGCGTCAATTACAAGGACGCGCTAGCGGCCGCCGGCCGCAATGGACTGATCCGCCAATACCCGCGTATCGGCGGCATTGATTTCACCGGCATTGTCGAATCATCAGATGATCCCGCTCTCAAAGCCGGCACGCCGGTGGTCGTGCATGCCTTCGGCGTCGGCGTCGATCACGATGGTGGTTACGCGCAGTTCGCGCGCGTGCCTGCCGCGTGGGTGCTGCCGCTGCCGGCAGGCATCAGCCTGCTCGATGCCGCCACGCTCGGCGTGGCAGGCTACACGGCCGCGCTCGCGCTTGACGTGATGGAACTCAACGGCCTCACGCCTGCGGCTGGCCCGGTCGCTGTCACCGGGGCTACGGGCGGCGTAGCGAGCGTCGCCATCGATCTGTTGTCAGCATGCGGCTATCACGTCGCGGCGATCACCGGCAAAACCAATGAAGCAGATTATTTGCGCAGCCTCGGCGCCGCCGAGGTGCTGCCGCGCGACACCTTTGCGCCAGGCAAAAAGCCGCTCGACAAAGCCGTGTGGGCCGGTGGTGTCGATTCGGTCGGTGGCGAAACCCTTGCTGCATTGATTCGCGCGACACAGATTAACGGCGTGGTCGCTGCGTTCGGCAACGCGGCCGGGCCGGCGTTGCCTGTCACCGTGCTGCCGTTTATCCTGCGCGGTGTGCGCCTGCTCGGCATCAATGCCAACAGCCCGATGCCGCTGCGCACGCGCATCTGGCAGCGGCTCGCGAGCGACCTCGCGCCGCGCCATCTCGACGCGATCCGGCGCATCATCCCGATGCAGCAGTTGCCCGATGCCCTCGCGCAGGTGTTGGCCGGCGGTGCGCGTGGACGCTTCGTGGTGGACATGCAGGCTTGATGAAATGCTGATGTGCTGACCTCACAATGAAATTCAACGGAGATCCAAAGTGGCAAACGTAAAACGCGAACGCAACGGCGCCGTCGGCATCCTCACCCTCGACGAAGCGGCCAGTCTCAACGCCATGACACCCGCGCTGCTCGGTGACCTCGCCGCCGCCATTGGCGAAATGGGCAGCGACCAAGGCGTGCGTGCCCTGGTACTCACCGGCGCCGGCCGCGGTTTTTGCTCCGGGCAAAATCTCAAGGCCTTCCAGAGTCTCGGTGACGATCTGGTGGCCGGCATCATGCGTCTCTACTGGCCGGCCTTCAAGGCCCTGCGCGAGTGCCGCGTGCCAGTGGTGGTGGCGGTCAACGGCGTGGCAGCCGGTGGCGGGTTCAGTCTCGCGATGTCGGGCGACATGATCGTCGCCGCGCGCTCGGCCTCGTTCATCCAGGTGTTTTCGCGCATTGGCCTGGTGCCTGATCTCGGCTCCACCTGGCTGCTGCCACGTCTCATTGGCCGTCAGCGCGCTCTCGAACTCATGCTGCTCAATCCGCCGCTGTCCGCTGACAAAGCGGCCGAGTGGGGCATCGTGCGTGAAGTGTTCGATGATGCACAGTTGATGGAAGGCGCGCTGGCGCTGGCGCAAAAACTCGCTGCCGGGCCGACACGTGCGCTGGTGGCAACGAGGCTGTTGCTCGAAGAGAGCGAGCATGCGGACTACGCGACGCAGTTCAAGCGCGAGCTCGAATTGCAGTCCGTGCTGAACGCCACGCACGATGCCATCGAGGGCCGCACCGCGTTTGTTGAAAAGCGGCCCGCGCAATTTACGGGCGAGTGACCGGCGTGCGCTGGCGGCTCGTGCAACGGGGCCTATCAAGGAGACGATGAAATGAATGCAACGCGCGCGAACGCAGACCTCCGCGATACCGGCGGCACAAGCCTCTTGAACCCGGCGCGCCGCCACCACCTCGCGGCACTGCTGGCCAGCGCGAGTGGCCTCGCGCTGCCTGCCCTCACCGCCTCTGGCAACGCCAGCGCGCAGGCTGCCGCCACGCGCACCGGGCCGTGGCCGCAGCGACCGGTCAAACTCGTCGTCGGCTTCCCGGCCGGCACTTCGCCCGATCTCAACGCACGCATGCTGGCCGACCCGTTGGCGCAAGCGCTGGGCGTCCCGGTGATGGTGGAGAACCGCGCCGGTGCCGCCGGTGTCATCGGTGCCGAAGCAGTGGCCAAGGCCACCGACGGCCACACCTTCGGCATCATTGGCATTGCCGCGCTCACCATCGTGCCGCATCTCAACCCCAGGCTGCCCTACGCACCGAAAGATTTCAAACCGGTCACTGTGATCGGCAGCTCGCCGATGTTGATCGTTGCTGCCAACTCGCTCCAGTTCAAGGATGCCGCAGATTTTTTCCGCGTCGCGCGCGAGGCCGGCTCGCGCTGGAATTATGGCTCGTTGGGCGTAGGCTCCACCGCCCATCTCGGTGTCGAGTTGATCAAGGCGAACACCGGCATCGAAGCGCAACACGTGCCGTTCAATGGCGCACCCGCCGTCATGGCCGCGATGGTGAATGGCGATGTGCAATTCGCCTCGCTGCCGATTGGCGCAGCCCTCGCGCAAGCGCAGGCGGGGCGCATTCGTGCAGTGGCGCTTACGTCGGCGAGCCGCAGCATTCTCGCCAGCGGCGTGCCCTCCTTGCCTGAAGCCGGCGTCGCGGCACTCGATATCGAAATCTGGAACGCCGTAATGGCCCCAGCCAGTACGCCCAAGCCGGTGATGGACAAGTTCAGTCGCGCAGTGCAGGCAATCATCCGCTCGGAAGATTCGCGCCAAAAACTGTTCGCGCAAGGCTGGCGCGCCGATGGCACCACGCCTGAGGCCCTGGAGCGCCGCATCAAGGACGAGAGCGCAATGTTCGCCGCCGTCATCAAGCAGCGCGGCATCACGATTTGATGCGTCACCGCCTCTCGCTCGCCCACCTCACGGTGATCGACGCCATCGGAGGCAAGTGAAACATGCATATCGTCAAGACAGAACCGTTGGTGGATGCGGGTTTTCGGCACTGGATGGCTTAAGATCGTTGGTGGAAGCCATGTTTAGAGGATTCACAAAATGAACTACGCCGCACCCCCTTCGCCCCGGAACACCCCATGAAACTCGCCGTATTCGAGCACCTCGCCGACCTGAAATTGCAGCTCGGCAACGAATTCGCCGTCAGCGACTGGATCACCGTCACGCAGGAGCGCATCAACCAGTTTGCCGAGGCCACCGGCGATCACCAGTGGATTCACGTCGACGCCGGGCGCGCCAGGGCATCGCCGTTCGGCTGCACCATCGCACACGGCTTTCTGACGCTGTCGCTGGTGCCGGCGTTCACGGCAACCTCGATCAGGATGAATTCGGTCAAGATGGGCGTCAACTACGGCTGCAACAGGGTGCGCTTCACCAACCCGGTCAAGGTCAACGCGCGCGTGCGCGGGCGCTTCATCCTGAAAGCCTTTGAAGCGATTGAAGGCGGCGCACAGATCACCATGCAGGTCACGGTGGAAATCGACGCACAGGAGAAACCGGCGTGCGTGGCTGAAATCATCAGCCGGCGATTTGAATAGCGCGCAGTACCCGGCGCTCACTCTGTTCCTACATCCGCGCAGCATCGCCACAGGAGACAACACCATGCACACAATCCGTAGACTCGCTCAAGCCGCAACCACCGCCGGCGCCATTGCCGCATCCAGCCTGGCGCTGCCTGCGGCTGCGCAAACAACCACAACCCCTTGGCCAGAGACCCAGGTCAAGATCATCGTGCCCTTCACCACCGGCGGCGCATCCGACCTCATCACCCGCACCCTGGCCGAAAAACTGACCACCCGCCTCGGCCAAACCTTCATCGTCGAAAACCGCACCGGCGCCGGCGGCAACATCGGCATGGAAGCGGTGCGCAACGCCGCCCCCGACGGCAACACGATCGGCTCCGGCACCATCGGCACCCTATCGATCAACCAGTTCCTGTTCTCCAAAATGCCCTA
This sequence comes from Burkholderiales bacterium, assembly GCA_031387185.1. Lineage (GTDB taxonomy): Bacteria > Pseudomonadota > Gammaproteobacteria > Burkholderiales > JAEUOS01 > CANJDH01. The sequence continues at coordinate 4,158 of JANNCZ010000224.1, read as the reverse complement.
CGACCCGGCGGCCGACTTCGCCTACGCATCGACGATTTGGGAAGCCTCCAACGTCTTTGTGGTCTCTGCCAATCACCCGGCCAAGACCGTGCAGGAGTTCCTCCTCTGGGCGCGCGCGCAACCCAAGGGCGTCACCTTCGGCTCGGCCGGCGTCGGCACCACGCCGCATCTGGCCGGAGAATTGTTCCGCGTGCGCACCGGCATCCAGGCGCTGCATATCCCGTTTCGCGGTGCGGCCCAATCGATTCCCGCCCTGATCGCCGGCGACACCAGCTTCGCCATCGACAACCTCGCCAGCTACATGCCGCAAATCCGCGCCGGCAGAGTCAAGGCACTCGCCGTGACCTCAGGCGCACGCTGGCCGACCCTGCCCGAAGTGCCGACCATGGTCGAGTCGGGCGTTACCGGCTTCGTGGTCACCGCATGGGGCAGTTTTGTGCTGCCCAAAGGCACGCCGGTGGCGATTGTCAACAAACTCTCGGCTGCGCTGCAAGCGATCTCGGCCGATCCGGCGACGCAGCAGCGCTTCCTTGAAATCGGCGCGCGCTCGATTGCCTCGACACCTGCGGAAGCGGCCGCTTTCGCCGAGCGCGAGCGCGTGAAGTGGAAGGAAGTGGTGCAGATTTCGGGAGCGAAGGTCGATTGACCGGAGCGAAGCCGGATCTTTATGACACGCTGCGAGCACAGCGGGCACTGTAACCATCGTCCACAAAAGCCATTTGCCGCACGATTCTTTCGCCTGCCGTCTGACCGGGAGTGGAATGGCGGCGCGCTGCAAAACAGCACGCCCCAAAAACCTTAGCCCAGCGCAGCGCCGGCCAGCGCTATGCGCTCACAGGCGGCATTGATATTGGCCAGCGAGGTCGCAAACGACACACGGAAGTACGGCGACAAGCCATAGCCCGCGCCACCCGGCACCGCTACACCACTCTCAAGCAAGTAGTCCGTCACATCCGCGTCGCTCACAAGCGTCTTTCCCTTGGCTGTGCGCTTGCCGAGCCAGCCGGCGCACGACACATAAATGTAGAACGCGCCGTGCGGCAGCGTGACGCCAAGACCGTTGATAGCAGCCAGTCTTGGCACGGCCACATCGCGCCGCGCCTGAAACTCGGCGCAGCGGCTGACGACAATCTCCATCGGGCCATTGAGCGCCGCCACGGCAGCCGCCTGGCTCACTGACGACGGGTTGAGCGAACTCTGGCCCTGCATGCGCGCCATCGCACGGATCAACTCAACCGGCCCGCACGCGTAGCCCAGGCGCCAGCCAGTCATTGCGAATGCCTTGGACGCCCCGTTGACAGTGAGCGTGCGTGACGCGAGCTGCGGCGCGACAGCGGCGATGGTGGCGAACTGGCGGCCATCAAACAACACATGCTCGTACATGTCGTCGCTGATGATCCAAATCGATTCATGCCGCTCCAGCACCGCGGCGAGCGCGTGCAATTCATCAGTGGTGTAGACCGCGCCACTCGGGTTGGAAGGCGAGTTGAGGATCAACCACTTGGTGCGTGGCGTGATCGCGCGCTCCAGGTCTTCGGGGCGCAGCTTGAAACCATCCTCGGGCCGCGTGATGATCCAGCGCGGCACGCCCTCGGCAAATTGCGTGATGTCGGCGTAGGCGATCCATGACGGCGCCGGGATCAGCACTTCATCGCCTGCATCCAGCGTCGCCATCAGCGCGTTGTAGAGCACCTGCTTGCCGCCTGCGCCCGCGGTGATGTTTTCTGTTTTGCACGCGATGCCGTTCTCACGCCGGAACTTGGCCGCGATCGCTTCTTTCAGCTCGGGCGTGCCATCGACCGGCGTGTAATGGGTCTGGCCATTGCGTGCCGCGCGAAACGCCGCCTCGATCACGTGATCGGGCGTATTGAAGTCCGGCTCGCCCTGCGTCATTGAGACGATATCGACGCCGGCGGCGCGCAACTCGCGCACGCGCTGCGTCGCTTGTGCCGATGCGGTGAGGCGTGCGCGCGCCGCGCGTGCCGAGAGAAAGGCCATGGCGGTGCGGTATTCAGTTAGCGACAATACCCGCGTCACGCACCACAGTTCCCCACTTGTCGCGCTCGCGCCGCACATGCTGCGCAAACGCATCGGGCGTGCCGCCGACGGCCTCCGCACCTTGCTCAGTCAATTTTTGCCGCATGTCAGCTTGCGCCAGAATGCTGTTGATGTCACGGTTGAGCCGCGACAGCACATCCCTGGGCGTGCCCGCCGGCAGCGCAATGCCGCTCCACGAGAGCGACTCATATCCCGTCACACCGGCTTCGGCCACGGTTGGCACATCGGCAATCGCCGGTGTGCGCTTGAGACCGGTCTGCGCCAGCGCGCGCACCTTGCCGCCCTTGATATGCGGCACCGCGCCCGGCATGTTCTCGAACATCAGCGAGACGCGCCCGGCGATGAGATCGAGCAGCGCCGGCCCGCTGCCCTTGTAAGGCACGTGCAGCAGTTTGATGCCCGCCATGCTCTTGAACAACTCGGCCGACATATGGGTAGACGAGCCCGCACCCGATGACGCGAAGCTGAGTTTTTCCGGCGCCTGCTTCGCGGTGGCCAGCACATCGGCCACGCTCTTTAACGGCGACTCCGCCGCCACGATCAGCACATTCGTGATCGACGCCACAAACGCCACCGGCTCCAGGTCTTTGGCGGCGTCGTAAGTCAGATTCTTGTAGAGCGCGTGATTGATGGCCATCACCCCGGTGGTCGCCATCAGCAAGGTGTAGCCATCGGGTGCGGCGCGCGCCACGGCTTCGGCGCCGATGTTGCCGGCGGCGCCAGCACGATTGTCGATCACGACCGGTTGGCCGAGTGTCGTCGCAAGACGCTCGCCGAGCAGGCGCGCAAAAATGTCGGTGGAACCACCCGGCGCAAACGGTACGACGATGCGCAGGCTTTTGGCGGGCCAGCTCTGGGCGTTCGCGCCGAGAGTGAACCAGCAGGCGGCCAAGCAAGCGATCAGGCGAATGGGCATGGTGGAATCCTTTGATTCAGGCGTGAAGCGGAAAAACGTTGGCGTGACACGAGGGCGATACCAATTGCGGTCTGCGCACTATGGGCGCAGGCGTGAACACGATCAACTCGACGCCTTGCGCATTCTAGTCATTCACCCACCCGTCTTTTCATTAGACGCCGAACCTGGGCGCCGAACCTGGGCGCCGAACCTGGGCGCCGAACCTACGCGAGCTTGGCGGTCTTCTTGATTTGCGTGAGCCGTACCATCTCCGGCGACTTTTTGTAATGCGTGTCGAGCGGATAGCAGCCCGACACCATGCCGTTGCGCGGCGCGGTGGTGCAGTCGCTGAAGGTGCGGCACAGGCGTTTGCGCTGCATCGCACGGCCGGCGAGCACATCGGCCGGCAGTTCCGGATAGGCCAGCACCATGCGCCCGAGGCCAACCATGTCGACCCAGCCCTCACGTACCACGGCCTGCGCGACGTTGGGCAAAAACTCCTGCAGGTAGGTGTAGCCGCTGCCCATGAAGGCGAGGCCGGGAAACGCCTGTTTGAGGTCGCGCACGGTTTCAAGATGGCGCATCACGCCGATCAGCGGGTCTTCGGGTGGTTGGTAACCGTCTGATGGAGGGTATAAGGCCGGGCGCGTCAGGTGCGGGTTGTAATAGGGACTGCCGAGGGTGATGTTCACCAGGCAGATGCCCAGACCCTTAACGATCTCGAGAAAGGCCCGCGTTTCGCTCTGGTCAAACTTGACTGGCTCGTGCTCGTCGGTGCCGAAGCCATAGCGATACGGCAAGAGGCCAGAATAGTCGTCGGGCACGCCCGGGCCGAGCACGTCGGGGTCGGGGTTGGCCGGGTCGGGTTTGAATGGCACCAGATCGAGCGCAGAGAGGCGCACGCCGATCGCCAGGCCTGGCACTGCGGCGCGAATCCCGGCGACCAGCTCCGAGAGGAAGCGTGTGCGGTTGGCGAGCGAGCCGCCGAATTCACCCGGGCGCGTCTTGGCCGAGAGAAACTCATGGCCGAGGTAGCCATGGCAATGCTTGAGGTCGACGAACTGGTAGCCGCAGTCCCAGGCACGCTTTGCAGCGACGATGTAGTCGTCGATCAAGGTACGAATCTCGCCATCGGTCAACAGCGGGTGGTCGGGTGCAACGTGAAATTTTCGATCCAGGATCGGATGCCGATACAGGATGCGCGG
>JANNCZ010000204.1:0-1693 GCA_031387185.1 Burkholderiales bacterium | reverse complement strand
GCTGCTTTACCAGTTGCGCCTCGCGCAGCAGGGCACCGAGTTCGCCTGCCGTCTCTTCGACTTCGATGCGGCGTAATTCCTGCGACAGGCGCAGATCGGTGCCGGAGCGGTAGTCGTTGGAAAAATGCGCGCCGATGCGCTCCTTGAGATTGACTGCCTTGCCGATATACAGCGGCTGCGCGTTGAGGCCGTAAAACAAGTACACGCCGGGGCGTGAGGGCAGATCGCGCAATGCGTCCGGATCAAGATGGGCAGGCAGGCTGGGGCGTTGCAGCAGGCGGTTGATGGCAGCGTCAAATGTTTCTGCGTCAACGTCCGCCTGCCATTGGTGAAACAGCGTGCAGATGGCGCGCGTGTCGCCGAGCGCGCGATGGCGGTCAATCCCGCTGACGCCGTGGCGTTCGATCAGGGTGTCCAGATTGTGGCGTTGCTGCTGCGGATACAACGCTCGCGAGAGACGCACGGTGCAGAGCGTTTTGGCCGAGAAGGTGATGCCGAGGCGCGCGTATTCGGATTTGAGAAAGCCGAAATCAAAGCGCGCGTTGTGCGCCACCAGCACGCTCTCGCCCAGGCGCTCAAGCACCTGCGATGCAATGGCGTCGAAGCGCGGTGCCTGTGCGACCATGCTGTTGGTGATGCCGGTCAGGCGCGCAATCTCTGGCGGAATCGAGATGCCCGGATTGACCAGTTGCGACCACTCATCGACTTCGACACCGTTGTCGACGCGGATCAGCGCCACCTCGGTGATACGGTCGCCACGCGCCGAAGCACCAGTGGTTTCGAGGTCGAGAAATGTCCAGCTAGTCATGCGCGCTGTTCATGCAGGCGGCGCGCAGACGAACTGCCCCGCTATTCGACCAGCGGCAGCGGCTCAATCTGGTAGTCGAAGCGCAGCTTGCGGCCCAGCACGGGATCTTCGAGTTCGCCGAGGAAGCGTTGCGCCGGGCGGATGCCGCCGATGGCGGGAAAGGTGCCGCAGAACATCACGGTGCCAACGGGCAGTGCGTTCGCTCCGGCGTAGCCCTCGATCAGATCGGCTGGCGCACGCATTTGCGAGAGCGAGCCTTCCTGATACAGCACCGGTTGCGCGTCTTCGCTTTCAACAATCCACGAGCGCAGAATCATCTTGTCCCAATGGGCGGCTATTTCGCGGCAGTCCCATACGTGCGGGCCGGCGATTTTGTGGCAGGCCTGTTTCGAAAATGCTACCGATACCGTTTCGAGTTTGCGGTCGGTGTGATCCGAGCCGATTCCTAACCACAGACCGTCACGCATCGAGAACAACACCGGCTCCACCTCGCCGGACGTGTCGGCGCCGAGCACTTGCAAATGGGTATTTTGGGTCAGATTGCCAGCCGCGATGCGGTAATACACCGGCATCGAAGAAGGGCGCTTGACGCCGAGCGCTTCAAGCTCACGCACATGATGTTCGAGCGCCGTACGGTCACGGCCAGTCCAACCCGCCACGACCAGATCACGTGGCCTGAAGTCGAATGCGTTGGGTGAGAGTTTCGAGAACCGGTGAAATCGGAGTTCCTGAGCCATGTAGAGGCCGAGCCGCTGGGAGAATGCTCCATTGTAGGGAAAATTCTTGTGACCGTCAGGGTTGTCTTGCCGAATTGCCCAAGGCAATGCGGCGCGGGATGGGCTGGACTGACACGCAAGCCGCAATCGCAAGGCCTGCTTTGATGCG
>JANNCZ010000173.1:0-17279 GCA_031387185.1 Burkholderiales bacterium | reverse complement strand
GGCTGGCACATCCGCGTCTCGGGCCAATCGATCAACGCACGCGTCAACCCGGCCGCAGCGCGCGACGGCAACGACCGCCGTCAACTGCAAGGCCTGTGGGCCGAGCCGGATGATGCGCAGTTTGGTTACACCGTGCCCAACCTGCTGCTCGAATACGCGATGCGCAACAGCCATGTGCCGGTCGGCACCTGGCGCGGCGTCAACACCAATCAAAACGGCGTGTACTCCGAGTGCTTCATGGATGAAGTGGCCAAGGCCGCGAACACCGATCCGCTCGCCTTCCGCCGTGCCCTGATGGGCAAGCATCCGAAACACCTGGCGGTGCTCAACGCCGCTGCGGAAAAAGGCGACTGGGGCAAGCCGGCAGCGCCGGGGCGCTTCAGGGGTATCGCGCAGTTCATGGGCTATGGCAGCTACTCGGCGGCAGTGGCCGAAGTGTCAGTGAGCGCGCAAGGCGACGTCAAAGTGCATCGCATGGTGCTCGCGCTCAACTGCGGCCACGCGGTCAACCCGCAGCAGATCGCCGCGCAGGTCGAAGGCTCGGTCGCCTACGGCCTCTCCGCCACCTTCTACGGCGAATGCACGGTCGACAAGGGGCGTCTGGTGGAATCCAACTTTCACGACTACCCGATCCTCAAGCTGGCGGACATGCCGCAAGTGGAAACGGTGATCGTGCCGACCTTTGATTTCTGGGGCGGCGTCGGCGAGCCGACCATTTGCGTGGTCGCGCCGTCGGTGATGAACGCGATCTTCGCGGCGACCGGCAAGATGCCGCGCAATCTGCCGCTGAAGAACAACAAGCTGGTGTAAGGGTTATCTCGATAACCGCTGTCGTCGTCGCAGCCGTCGAAATTGCCCCCGCCTGCGGCGGCGGTAGTGACGGTTCGTTTAAAAAAACAGCAGGCCGAGTACTGCCCCGCCTGCGATGAACCACAACGGGTTCGGGTTGTAGCGCATTGAAATCAGCACCACGCCCGCACTTACCACCAGCGCAAGTGCGCTCTGCCCCGCCCCGCGCACCAGCAAAATGCCGCTGGTGGTGATGAGACCGGCAGCGACCGGTGCCAGCGCCTTTTGCAGCGCGATGCGCCAGGGCGCGGCGCGAAAGCGCTCGAGGTAATGCGCGACAAACAGTGTCAACACGGTAGACGGTGCGCATATGCCGAACATCGCCACGCCCGCGCCGATTACGCCAGCCGCTTTCCATCCAATCACGCTGACGAACAATACGTTGGGGCCGGGCGCGGCTTGCGCCAGAGCGAACAATTCCGGAAACTCCTTGGCGGTGATCCAGCCGCGTGACTCCACGGCGAATTGGTGCATCTCGGGCAGCAACACATTGGCGCCGCCAACCGCCATCAGCGACAGCAGCATGAAGTTGAGCAACAACGCGAGGTAAACATTGTCGGTGTCGATCAACGACATATCACAACCCTCCGCGCGCACCGAGGAACATGCCGATCCCGGCAAACACAAACAGCACCAGCAGCAGTGGCGCACCGGCCAGCTTGGCGGCAATCGTGCCGCCCGCAAGCAAATACACTGCCGCGCGTTGCGGCTGCGCACGCAGCATGCGCACCCCCATCGTCAGGATCAGCCCGGCAGCAGCGGAGGCGATGCCGGCCATCATGCTGCGCACCCAGGGCACCGCTGAATACTCCGCGTACACATTGACGAGCAGCAGCACGATCACCATTGGCGCAAACAAAATCGCAAACACGCACAGCAGCGCGCCCGCGATGCCGTGATCGCGATAGCCCAGCATCACCACCACATTGACGATATTCGGGCCCGGCAGGCTCTGGCCGAGGCTGAGCAACTCGGCAAACTCGGCTTCGGTAAGCCAGCGCTTTTTTTCCACCAGGGCACGCCGCGCAAACGGCAGCACCCCGCCAAAACCGGAGAGACCGATCTTGAGCAGGGTCCAGAAATAATCGGCTTTGCTGGGCCGTACCCGGGGCGGGCTTTGTGGTGATAGCGATGCGTCCATGCACGCATTTTAGCAGGCGGCTGAAAGCCGCTCCCACCAAGGGTTTTAGCGTTATCGCCGAGTTGACGCAACCGGTTCCCCGGTCAGTTTCGCCATCAATTCCGCAGCCGGTTCCGCAGCCGGGTCCGCAGTCAATTTAATTACAGGCCGCACGCACCTGCTTCATGTCGGTGACGCCGCGCAACGCCTTGTTGATGCCATCTTGCTTGAGCAGTTGCATGCCATCGCCAGTGGCTGCGGCGAGAATCTCGCTCACCGGGGCACGCGTCTGGATCAGTTTGCGAATGCCGGGGCCATTGACCAGCAATTCATACAGGCCCGTGCGGCCCTTATAGCCGGTGTGCTCGCAGGTCTTGCAACCCACCGCACGATAGAGCGCCACAACGCCCTGTTGCTGCCAGCCAGCGAGAACCACATCAGCCTGCTGCGGCGTGTTGGCGCAGTATTCGTGTGCCAGCTCGGCCAGTTGCACCGCGTCTGCGTCGTGCGGTGCGCGGCATTCGCAACACAGCTTGCGCACCAGACGTTGCGACACCACGCCCAACAGCGCGTCGGCGAAATTGAATGTCTCGATTCCGAGGTCCAACAGGCGCGTCACACTTTCTGCCGCGCTGTTGGTATGCAGGGTAGAGAGCACGATGTGACCAGTGAGCGAGGCTTCCACGCCCACCTTGGCGGTCTCGCCATCGCGCATTTCGCCAACCATGATCACGTCGGGGTCGGCGCGCATGAACGCGCGCAGTGCGGCAGCGAAATTCCAGCCGACCTTGTGCTGCATCTGCACCTGGCGCAGGCCAGCCTGGGTGATTTCAATCGGGTCTTCTGCCGTCCAGATCTTGCGCTCGGTGGTGTTCATGCACGCCAGCAGCGAATGCAGCGTGGTGGTCTTGCCCGACCCGGTCGGGCCACATACCAGAATCAGGCCGAAGGATTTTTCGGTCAATGCTCGCAACGCATCATGCACCGGCACATCCAGGTCAAGCTGGTCGAGCGGCACGGCCTTGGAGCCCGCCAGGAGGCGCAGAACGGCGTCTTCGAGTCCGTTCGCCGTGGGAATCGTGGCGAGCCGCAGTTCGAGGCGCCGCCCGCCAGGGAGCGGAAAGTCGATCTTGCCATCCTGTGGTTTGCGCCGCTCGGAAATGTCCAGCGCGGCCATGATCTTGATGCGCGAGATCAGCGCCGCGCGAAAGTTGGCGGGAATTTGCTGGTAGTCGCGCATCACGCCGTCGCGGCGAAAGCGGATGCGCGAGTTTTGGCGGCCGGGGTAAGTCTCGACGTGAATGTCGGAGGCGCCGCTGGTACAGGCATCGGCAATCATCTTGTTGACGAACTGCACCAGCACCGTGTCGCCATCGGCGATGTCATCCTGCTCCACCGGTGTGGCAGCGTGGGTCTGGTCTTCGGCGAACAGGCGCGAGGCCAGTTCATCCGCATTGCTCGCCTCACCGGCGTGAAATGGATAGGCATCGCCGGCCGCCTCCCCCTTGCACGCTTCAGGCAATGACACGGCGCGCACCGACTGTGCGTAGCTCTCGCCGATGCGCCGGCGCAACTCTTCTGGCGACGCCATCACCGGCACCGGGCGCAGCGAGGTAAGAAAGCGGATCTCGCTTAGCGTCTCGTATTCCAACGGCTTTTCCAGCGCAATGATGATGTCAACCTCAGTGCTGTAGAGCGGCAGCACCATGTGTTTGAACGCAAACGTGGACGACAGCAGGCGCACGGCATTGAGATCAACCGGGTATTTTTCGAGCGACACAAAGGGAATGCCGAGCTTCTTGGCCAGCACTTCCTTCATCTGCTCCTCGTTGACCACACCCATGTCGATCAGGATCTGTCCCAGCGGCACATTGCGCTGACCCTTCTGCCGCGCCAGCGCCGCGCCAATTTGCGCATCATCGGCCATGCCAAGCTGCACGATGGCTTCGCCGAGGCGCATTACCGGCATCGACTCCTGATGCTTGAGCGCGCGCTCCAGTTCATCGCGCGTCACCACCTTTTGCTCGACCAGCAAATCGCCCAGACGCTGGGCGCGCATGCTGTTCTGCTCGTCGAGCGCCACCTGCACTTCCGTTGCCGTAGCCACCTGCTCCTTGACCAACAGCTCGCCGATCAGCTCACCGGCATGGAAGCTCACGATGGCCGTATCAGGTACGAACACGCGTTGCACCTGCCCCGGCTCGACAATCAAAAACAAAAACAGGCCGCACACCGCCCGCTCGTGACCAGCGGTCTCGCCGCTGAACACGCGGCCATCGAAAAATTCAAGTGCGAAGGTCTGCCCCGCGCCCGGCCTGACGGCAGGCACGTCGAGCAACGCAGAGGTGCGCACATCGGGCTCCAGGTGGAGCGCGCGCGTCAGACGGATCAGCTTGATCGAGGTGAAGTCGAGCCGCTCGTCCGCGACGGCCCCCTCTGCCTGAAATTGGCAGGAATGACCGGCGCGAAAAAAGCTGGTGATGCGCCCGTCCGCAGCCTGGCCATCGCGGAACAGGATTTCGCAGTCTTCCAGGCTTGACCACGGCACATCCCCCACCGTCTGAAAGAACGGCGGCATCGGCCAATCAATCAGATTGGCCAGCAATTGCGTCTGGCCCAGTTTCAGTTCAATCGCGCCCATGCTGCCGCCTCTCGCCCGGTTTCCAGCCCGCCTCTCGTGCCGGACTTGGATATGCGCATGCCGCAGTGCTGCGCGCATTGCGGTATGGACAGCGTTGATTGAAACTGAATTGGTGAGCAACCCATCGTGCGAGTTGCAGGGGATTTGGCGGCTAGCTCACGCGTTGGGCGCACGTGCGGATGACGCAAATCAGGTCAAAGTCACCCATTTCCGGCATCAGCGTGGGAAAATAAGGGGTTACCAAGAGGAGTTCACCATGAATTACGTTAGCCAATTGCTCAGCATTTTGCGCCGAGCGGGCTGGGTGCTGGCAGCCGCACTGCTGGCCAGTGGCACGCAGGCGGCCGAAATCGGCGTCACCAGTGACACCATCACTATTGGCCAATCCTGCGCCCTTACTGGGCCAGCACGGGAACTCGGCGTCGAAATGCGTCTCGGCGCGCAAGCCTATTTCAACCAGGTCAACCAGGCTGGCGGCATTTTTGGCCGCCAGATCAAGCTGGTCACGCTGGACGATGGCTACGAGCCTGACCGCGCCGCTGCCAACACCAAAAAACTGATCAATGAAGACAAGGTGTTTGCATTGTTTGGCTATGTCGGCACCCCAACCTCAAACGCGGCTCTGCCGATTTTTACTGAATCCAAAGTGCCTTTTTTCGGCGCGTTCACCGGCGCCGAGTCGCTGCGCAATCCGTTCAACCGCTACATCTTCAACGTGCGCGCAAGTTACTTTGACGAAACCGAAAAAATGGTCGAGCAGTTGACCTCGCTGGGCGTGCGCAGCATTGCGGTGTTTTATCAAAACGACGCTTACGGTCAAGCGGGCCTGGCTGGTGTGACACGCGCGCTGGCCAAGCGCAACATGAAGATCGCCGGTACCGCCACGGTCGAGCGCAACACGGTTGCCGTGGAGGCCGCCGTCAAAACCCTGCTGCCTGTGCAACCCGATGTCATCATCATGATCTCGGCCTACAAATCCATCGCAGCATTTGTCAAAGCATCCAAAAAGGCGGGATACGCCGGCCAGTTTCACAACGTGTCATTCGTCGGCAGCCGGGCACTGGCCGAGGAACTCGGGCCGGAAGGCTATGGCGTCGCCATTTCGCAAGTGATGCCCTTCCCGTTTGCGAGCAGCATGCCGATTGTGCGCGACTACCTGCAGGCGATGAAACTGGCGAGCTCGTCACAGGCCTCGTTCACCAGCCTGGAAGGCTACGTGGCGGCGCGCGTGTTTGTGGAGGGTCTCAAACGCGCGGGCAAGGATCTCACTCGTGACAAACTGATCAGCGCGCTCGAGACCTTGAACTATGCCGACTTCGGCGGCTTCAATGTCAACTTCACACCGAGCACCCACAATGGTTCGACGTTCGTCGATCTGACCATGATCGGCCGCAATAAGGGCTTCGTGCGATAGCCGCACTCGCACAGAGCCTGCCCGGAGTCGATGCAGTTGCAACATGCCGCGCACGGTGCCCCAATTGCCTCAGGTGCCTCGGTTGTATCGGGCAACCCAGCTCAATCAGACTCCGCAAACACCGGCACCGCTGCCGGCAAGGCAGGCGTGTCCGCAAAGGCAGGCGTGTCCGCAAAGGCAGGCAGCATTGCACTAGCGGCCGCAGCCGCTGCCGTCCTTTTGCTGTTTCTGGTGATCCCGGTGTTCAGCGTGGTCCGCGCGGCGTTCGCTGACGGCACTGGTGGCTTGACGTTCGGCCACTTCGGTTCCTTCTTCGGGCTCACGCTGATGCGCGAGTCCTTCGTCAACAGCCTCGTGGTGGCGCTGCTGTCGGTGCTGTTTGCTTCCCTCATCGCCGTGCCTCTTGCTTACCTTACCGCGCGCTTTGCGTTTCGCGGCGCGCTGCTGATCCAGACGCTTGGCGTGTTGCCTCTCATCATGCCGCCATTTATCGGTGCGGTAGCAATGCAACTCATCTTCGGCAAAAGCGGCAGCGTCAATCTGCTGCTCGATGAACATTTCGGCTTCACCCTGCCTTTCATGGAGGGTCTGGCGGGCGTGGTGTTTGTCGAGAGCCTGCATTACTTTCCGTTCATCCTGCTCAACCTCACGGCGGCGCTCGCCAACATCGACAGCGCGATGGAAGAAGCCGCGCAAAATCTTGGCAGCAGCGGGTTTGCGCTGTTTCGCCGCGTCGTGTTTCCGCTCGCGCTGCCGGGTTACGTGGCCGGTGCTTCGCTGGTATTCGTCAAGGTATTCGATGACCTCGGCACACCGCTGGTGCTCAACGTCACCAACATGCTGGCCCCGCAAGCCTATCTGCGCATCACCTCGGTGGGGCTGGAAGACCCGGTAGGCTACGTGATCTCCGTATTGATGATCGCGTTCTCGGTGCTGGCGATGTGGCTCGCCAGCCTGACCCTGCGCAACCGCGATTACGCTACCACCCAGCGCGGCGGCGCGGCGTCTACCAGGCGCGCACTGCGTCCCTGGCAGGCGGCGCTGGCCTACGGCTGGGTCGGGCTGATGCTGCTGCTCACGCTGTCCCCGCATATCGGGCTGTTGTTGTTGTCGTTCGCCAAGGTGTGGAGTTTTTCGCCCCTGCCAGATGCCTACACGCTGGAGCACTACGCCACCATGTTCGGCGACAGTCAGGGCATGATCGGCAACACCCTGCTCTATTGCGGGCTGGCCGCGTTGATCGACGTGTTGCTCGGCGTCACCATCGCCTGGCTGATCCTGCGCTCACGGCTGCCGCTGATGAAGTCGCTCGATTTCATCGCCACTGCAAGCCTGGCAATTCCCGGGCTGGTGCTGGCGATCGGCTATCTGCGCACCTTTCGTGACGTGGAGATCAACGGCGTCGCACTGGCCGGCTCGTGGCTGCTGATCATGCTGGCCTATGCTATCCGTCGCTTGCCCTACGCACTGCGCGCCTGTGTGGCGGCCTTGCAGCAGGTGCATGTGTCGCTAGAAGAGGCGGCACAAAATCTCGGCGCCACGCGCGCCCGCACGGTGCAGCGCATCATGGTGCCGCTGATGGCAGGTGGCATTCTGGCGGGCTTTGTCACCAGCTTCATCACTGCGGCGGTGGAATTGTCGGCGACGCTCTTGCTCACTACATCGCAGGGGCAGGCGCCGATGAGTTACGGCATCTATCTCTACATGCAATCGATTGCCGGGCGCGGGCCGGGTGCGGCGCTGGGTGTACTTGCGCTGGTGGTGGTCGCGACGGGCACCTTCCTCGCGCATCGCGTCGTGCGCTCGCTGCAACATACTCACCGGGAGACGATGTGACCAGCACCGCCGAGAAACCTTCCTCGGTGCAGATCCGCAACATCGCACTGTCTTATGACGGCGGGCGCACCCAAGTGCTTAAAGACATTTCGCTCGACATTGCAGCGGGTGAATTCTTCGCCCTGCTTGGCCCCTCGGGCTCGGGCAAGTCGACGCTGCTGCGCTTGATTGCGGGCTTCAACACCGCACAATCCGGCCAAATGCTGGTCGGTGGCGAAGACATCACGCGCGTGCCGCCGCATCAACGCAACATCGGCATGGTGTTTCAGAACTACGCGCTGTGGCCGCACATGACGGTGCGCGACAACGTGGCGTTTGGCCTGGTCGAACGGCGCTGGTCACGCATCGACATCAATGCCAAAGTGAACGAGATGCTCGCCCTCACCGGCCTCGAAGACTACGCCGCGCGCCGCCCCGGCCAACTCTCCGGTGGCCAGCAGCAGCGCGTCGCCCTTGCGCGCACGCTCGCCATCAGCCCGCGTGTGCTGTTGCTTGACGAACCGCTCTCCAACCTCGATGCCAAGCTGCGCGTGCAGATGCGTGAGGAGTTGAAGCGCCTGCAACGCCGCCTCGGCATCACCACGATTTTTGTCACCCACGACCAGGAAGAAGCCCTCACCACTTGCGACCGCATCGCCGTGATGGACGGCGGCGTGGTGCAGCAGGTCGGGCGGCCAGATCAGCTTTATGACGACCCGGTCAACCGCTTTGTTGCCGAGTTCATTGGCACCATCAATTTGTTGCCGGCGCGGGTGCGGGCGCAAACCTCTATCGCCAATGCCGCATCGGGCGATAGTACGGCCCGAGGTGGGGCCAGCGCTGCAAGGCCCGAACCGGTAACGCGGAGCCTCGACAACGTGGACGTTGATGCCGACGTGTTTGGCGCGCTTACTGTACCGGCCGCGAAAGCCGGCGCGGTACTCTTGCCAGATACACAGGGCGTGCTCGCGCTGCGCCCGCTTGCCATGCACCTCGCGCTTGAAGGCATGCCCGCCCGGCCTGACGACACCGTCGTGCCGGGCGTCGTCGAGGAGTACGAATTCATGGGTGAGTTCGTGCGCTACCGCGTGCGCACGGCAGCGGCCACGCTGACAGTGGATCAGTCGCACCGTGCGCATTCGCCGGTATTTGCACCAGGTACGCGGGTGCGCGTCGCGGTGTCGCCGCGCGAGTTTCGCTTTTTGCCGGGATGAGGGTTCAGGCGCGCAATGCACTCTGAATGTCTTGCTCCGGCATATGCGTCACCGCCCAGTGCAGCATCACCGCAGCGACTTGTGCCGGCGATGGCTTGAAAGCCAGTTCAGCAGCCATCTGGATGCTGATTTTTTCAATCACGGCCCAGTCCTCGGCAATTTTCGGCACCTTGACGCGATCCTGCGCGTCCGCCAGTGACGGCCTGCCGCCCTGCGAGCGCAACATTTGGCTCATCAGGTCGCGTACCTGCAGCATATCCATGCCAGCGACAGCTGCCACCGGCTTCGCTTTGAATGTCTCACGCACAAACGCCTGCGCGACCAAACGCGACTTCGCGCCCACATCCTTCACGCGGCGAACAACAGACGTATCAACGACTCGCGCCATGTCATTTCCTTTCAGATGTCCATCAGGTAGAAAATTCCATCGAACTCGAATCCGATCTGCCCCTGATTGGTGTGCTCACCCATTTCGCGCAGAAAAATTTCCAGTGCTGCGGCGTGTGTGGCGAACGCATCGCCATCCACATACGAATACACCAATTGCGGCTCTTCAACGATCAGCTTGCGTGACTCGGGATTGAGCCACGCGCCCTTCAGATAAGGAATGGCCGTGGCACCACCAAAATATTCCGAGAACAATATCAGTGTGCGCCTTACCCAGTGTGCTTGATCAACCGGCCGGCCATCGCGATCCTGATTGGGAACATAAACAGCGAACTTCTGGCCGCGCGCCTCGGCCCCAAACAGGTCAGTAATGGAAAGTTGGATATCGTCCATGTGCCTATGCTAGCACTTTTGGGGTCGAAAGAACATGCCAAGCCAGATAGTCGATACGTCGAAAACCGTTGGTGCAAGCGGTTTCACGGGCGCAACATACCGTAGAACCGCGCCTGCCAAGCATTTCACAGCGATGGCTTTGTTCCCACTTTCTCACGCCAGACCGGCACCTTATTCTTGATGGCCTTCAGCCGAGGGCATCGGAAAGCCTCGTCATCCCCATTGCTGAACGATGTGCTGGATTTTCCCAACCAGATTCGCAACAGGCACAAACCCCCAAACCCGGCTATCGCTACTGTTGTCCCGGTAGTCGCCCAACACGAAAAAATGTAACTCGGGCCCCGTGCAGGCAATGCCTTCGAGCGAGTTGCTGCACCGCTCCCAGAATGGGAATGCCTGCGTGAAAGGCGGATAGAGATCGGCTGCGGGATCGAGGATGACGTGGTACTCAATTTCGCCGATCCGCTCGACATACCGAAGCGCGGCAATGCCGCAGCCTTTGACGAGGTACTCGCCTGCCGGGGAGGTTGGCACCTCCTGATCATTGATCTTGAGGCGCTTGTTGTAGTAGGTGATCCGATCGCCAGGCAGGCCTACCACCCGCTTGACGTAATGGAGTGAGCGATCCACCGGATACTCAAAGACAATGATTTCGCCCCGCAACACCGACGCCGATACCTGCGTCTTCATCAAATGCACACCGAATGTTCCGTAGTTTCCATACCCCCACTTCTTCGCTATCACGTGCGTGCCCTGCTCTATCGTTGGCGCCATGGCTGCCGACGGCACGCGAAATGGCTCGAACAGAAACGAACGCACGCAAAATGCCAGAGAGAAAATTCCGGCGCACACACCTGCCATGCCATACCACTTGCTATACCAGCGCCGGGGGTGCGCATCGTCGTAAGCGCGCGCAACGCGAAAGCCATGTATTGCGCATAACGCTGAAACGCTTAAGGTAATCAGGCCGCCGTATGGCGCACATTCTCCGCCGGCAAAAAATGGCGCAATCGCTCCAATGAAACCAGCGGCCAAGTACGCTGCGGCCCATCCTGGTCTGCCAACGTACAGTAGGGCGAGAAACTGCGCAAATATTCCGAGCGCCGCCGCGATCCACTTGTTTGGCTTAAACCGCATAGGGGTAGGGCTGCGAGAACGCCGCGCTACTTTTTGAATTTCGCTGACAGTGCAGTCGCCCCGGCGCGCAGCAGCCCCACATCACTGCCCACCGCCACAAACAGCGCCCCCGCATCGAGCATGCGCTGGCCATCGGCCTCGCCCACCAGAATGCCAGGCGCTTTGCCATTGGCGCGGATACGCTTGATCGAGTCGATGATGGTGCTTTGCACTTCCGGGTGCGCAATGTCGCCGAGGTGGCCAAGGTCGGCGGCGAGATCGTTGGGGCCGATGAAGACGCCGTCGATGCCATCCACTTTGCAAATTTCGTCAAGGTTGTCGAGCGCTTCGCGCGTCTCGGTTTGCACCAGCACGCAGATTTCGTGATTGGCTTTCTTCAGGTAGTCCTTGATCCAGCCGTAGTGCGCAGCGCGCGAGCTGCCGGCCACACCGCGAATGCCTTCGGGCGGGAAGCGCGTCGACGCGACCGCTGCCGCTGCCTCTTCGGCATTTTGCACATAGGGCAGCAGCAGCGTCTGCACGCCGGCATCGAGATAGCGTTTGATGAGTACGAGGTCGTTCCACGCCGGCCGCACCACCGCCTGTGCGGTGCTGCGTTCGTTCTGCATCGCCATCAATTGCAGCGTGACGTGTGCGGGGTCGTTGGGGCAATGCTCGGTGTCGAGCAGCATCCAGTCAAAGCCGGCCGGCGCGCAGGACTCGACCACCTGCGGCGACCAGTAGCTCATCCACAAGCCGATTTGCGCCTTGCCGGCGAGGAGATTATTTTTGAAATGGTTGACGGGCAATTGCACGAGGAGACTCCGGTTGGGTGAATACAGACGGCGTTATTTTCACTGCAAACTGCCCGCCAAATCAAATATCGGCAAATAGAGCAAGACCACGATGGTGCCAACGACCAACCCAATCAAGGCCATCAATACCGGTTCAAGCGCCATGGAAAAACGCTCGATAAAGCGCGCCTGGTCAACTTTCGGCTGACGTCAACATTCGGTGGCGCGCTGGAATTGTTCACTCAGATGTTGCGGGATGTACAGCGCGCGCGTTTTTCTCATGACGTCGCTCCAGAGCCGTTCTTCCGAGCGGCGCTCTTCTGCAGGCTCGACCGTGTAGGTGCCCTGCCGGTCTTGCGCTTTGACTCTGATGGCGGCTGGCTCGCCGCTGGCGCCGCGCTTTGCGTACCAGTGGACATAGAGGCGCTCCCAGGCGTCGCCCCGGTTGCCTGTAGTGCGAGGCGCGCGGTTGCGCCAACCACCCTGATCACACAGCCGTATTTTTCGCGCAGACGGGAAATGATGGTCATGCCATGGGCTCCGCTGGGGTTTGGGGTTCGGTCAGACGGGTTGAAGGTCGAATGCAGCGGGCAGCTTTCGTGGCGGGATCTGGTCGAATGTAACCCGCCAAGTGTCAAAACCTTAGCGATCTATTTACATTCCGGGTGGTAAATATTTACATACTGACCGGTAAATTGCGGGGTAACGATCAGCGGCACAGCAGACTTGCGGGACGCCACTGTTGGGCGTGGCGGGTGACCGGGTATGGCTCTTGCCACCTGCAATTGGGCGAGGCCGGTTCCCGTTATCGCCCCACGCCGCAGCAGGGCGCATGCCCTGCTCCTGCACTGCCCCGTAGAATGCATCGATGCGCCTGGTCCTGATCTGCTTCGCCCTCGGTTGCACGCTGTTGCAGACGCAGGCGCTGTTGCCGGCGTGGCCGCTGCTGGCGGTGGCCATTGGCGGCGCGCTGATGCTTATGTGGGTGGGCGCGGCTCTGGGTGCGGGCCGTGGCTCTGCTGCCGCGTTGACTGCCGCCGCCACGCCGGGCATTGCCACCACGGCGCACAGCGTGGTGGACACACGCCCGCTGCCGCTGCGCAGCACTGGCTGCTTTGCGGTGGCGGCATGCATGCTCGGCTTTGCGTGGGCGGGTGCGACGGCGCACTGGCGCCTGCACGACGCCCTGCCCTCGGAGTGGGAAGGCCGTGATATTGACATCACTGGCGTGATTGCTTCCCTGCCGCAGCCGTTCGAGCGCGGCGTGCGCTTTGAATTTGAGGTCGATACGCGGCTCACGCCCGGTGCGGTGGTGCCGCGCCATCTGCTGCTGGCCTGGTATGGCGGCTTTGGCGGCGATGAGATCAACGGCGTAGCCCCCGTGCATGCGGGCGAGCGCTGGCGGCTCACTGTGCGTCTGCGCAAGCCGCATGGCAATGCCAACCCGCATGGGTTTGATTACGAGGCGTGGCTGCTTGAACGTGGGGTGCGTGCGACTGGCTATGTGCGGCCTGCCGGTGCGCGTGCGAGCAATGTGCGGCTCGAACCGTTCGTGTGGTCAATCAGCACTGCGGTAGACCGCACCCGCGAAATCATCCGCGCGCGCTTGCTCGCGGCGCTGGACGATGCGCCCTACGGCGGCGTGATCGTTGCGCTCGCGGTCGGCGACCAACGCGCCATCGACAGCGCCGATTGGGAACTCTTCGCACGCACCGGAGTGAGCCATTTGATGAGCATCTCCGGTCTGCATGTGACGATGATCGCGAGCCTTGGCGCCTGGCTGGTGTTTGCGCTGTGGCGACGCTCGGAGCGCTTGACGCTGTGGCTGCCTGCACCGAAGGCGGCGGCGGCGGCGGGGGCGCTTACCGCCCTGCTCTACTGCTTGCTGGCAGGCTGGGGGGTGCCGGCGCAGCGCACGCTTTACATGCTGCTGGTAGCGGCATGGGCGTTGTGGCGCGGCTGGTTCGGTGCCGGCTCGCGCGTGCTGGCGATTGCGCTCGGTGTGGTGTGCTTGCTCGACCCGTGGGCGCCGCTGTCGGCTGGTTTCTGGTTGTCGTTTGGTGCGGTGGCGTTGCTGCTGCTGGTGGGTACTACGCGCAGCGGGCCTGGTTTGAGAGACGGTGTGGGACGCGGTGTGAGCGGCGGTGCCGGGGGTGCGCAGGCGACGCACAGCGCCGGCCACTGGCTCACCACCGCCGTGCGCGCGCAGATGGCGATCACGCTGGGTCTCACGCCGCTCACATTGGCGTTGTTCGGCCAGGTGTCTATCGCCGGGCCGCTGGCGAATGCGATTGCCATTCCCGTGGTGAGCTTCATCGTGACGCCGCTCGCGCTGGCGGCAGCGGTGCTGCCGTTTGATGCGGTGGCTGCACTCGCGCATTGGGTGACGAATTTACTGATGGCTTATCTCGAATGGCTTAACAGTTTTGAATGGGCGGTGTGGCAGCGCGCCGAGCCGCCGCTGTGGGCGGTGTTGCTCGCGATGCTGGGTGCGTGCTGGTGTCTCATCCCATTGCCGCTGGCGTGGCGCGCGCAGGGCGTGGTGTGGATGCTGCCACTGGTGTTGTTGCCGGCGCCCAAGCCGGCCGAGGGGGATCTGTGGTTGACCGTGCTCGATGTGGGGCAAGGTCTGGCGATGGTGGCGCGCACGCGCGAACACACCCTGCTCTACGACACCGGGCCGCGTTACTCGCCCGATGCCGACAGCGGCAACCGCGTGGTGTTGCCTTTCCTGCGTGGCGAAGGGCTGAACCGGCTCGACGGCATGGTGGTCACGCACGATGACATTGACCATTCGGGTGGCGCGTTGTCGGTGCTGCGCGCGGTGCCCACGGGGTGGATCAGCAGCCCGCTGCGCGCGTCGCATCCGGTGCGGCAAAGCGGGGTTGAACATCGTGCGTGCGCGGCGGGCCAGAAGTGGGAATGGGATGGCGTGGTGTTTGAGATGCTGCATCCGCGTGCGGCAGATCAGGTTGATAGCGCTCCTGCCGGTACGGCTCCTGCCAATACGGCTCCTGCCAAGCGCGACAACGCCACCAGCTGCGTGCTGCGCATCAGTGCGCAAGGCCGCAGCGCGCTGTTGACTGCTGACATTGAGGCCGATGTGGAAGCGCTGCTGGTGTCAAGCAGCGCACCGTTGCGCAGCGAGGTGATGATCGCACCGCATCACGGCAGCAAGACGTCGTCAACTGCGCCGTTTTTGGCGGCGGTCAATCCGCAGACCATCGTGATCCCGGTGGGCTATCGCAATCGCTTTCGCCATCCCGCCCCAGAGGTGATGGAGCGGTATCGCGAGAGCGGCGCGCGCCTGCTGCGCACTGATGCGCATGGCGCGGTGACGCTGCGCTTTACTGCGGCGGGGGTTGATACAGAAGCGTGGCGCGAGCGGCGTGCGCGCTACTGGCATGCGCGTTAGGAAAACACTGAATAAGTCCCTGGATCGCGGACTAACGAACGATAGTTGCGAATCGAATCAAGGCGTTGCAAAAGTGGCTTTCGTCTCATACGGACTTATTCAGTGTTTCCTTAGGTGCCACTGGATCTACGCAGCATGTCCCGCTGAAACCGTTGACCAGAGCGGTTCTTTCGGAATTGATCCGATGAAGATGGCTCCCACCAACGATTTCCATCTTTCATCAGACCAAGTACCCCGGTTTTGGGCCTTCAGCGGGATGACGAGCTGCGCTTTACGCGGTTTTAATTCTTTGCACATCGAGACCCCTTGAAATCCCTTCTGGCATCCCCAGTTATCGCGCGGATTCCTTTTTTTGCAGTGGAGTGATTGATGCAAGACCAGAACAATTCGTCCCCAAACGCAGGCCCAGCGGACACCGCAGCTGCGGCCATGGCACAGGAATCAGCTGGCGCGGATGCGGCCACGGCCCCCGCTACCCCCCCCGTCCCTACACCCGAAGAGCGCATCACGGCCCTCGAAACCGGCCTCGCGAAAGCGAAGGAAGACTTCCTGCGTGCCAAGGCCGAGACCGAGAACGTGCGGCGCCGCGCCCAGGACGACATCGCCAAGGCGCACAAGTACAGCGTCGAGAATTTCGCCGAGGCGCTGGTACCAGTCAAGGACAGTCTCGATGCGGCGCTGGCCGATACCAGCGGCTCGGTCGAGGCGCTCAGAAACGGCGTCGAGCTTACGCTCAAGCAATTGCAGGCTGCGTTCGACAAGGGCAAGGTGGTGATGCTGGACCCGGCAGGTGAGAAATTCGACCCCGCCAAACATCAGGCAATCTCGATGGTCGAGGACGAAGGCGAGCCGAACCGTGTCGTCACGGTGCTGCAAAAAGGCTATTTGATTTACGACCGTGTGCTGCGCCCGGCACTGGTCACGGTATCCAAGGCAAAGTAAGGGCAAAGTAAGGCAAAGCAGGAGCAGCTGGCTGTGTAAATGCCGGGTGATTGAACAATATGTTGATCGACGGCGTCCCGAAGTGTTAGACCCAATCCCGTAAAAGCCCTTGAATTCGAGGGGATTCGAACCATATTCAAGGCATCTTAATTTTTGCATCGCAGGAGAAAACAACATGAGCAAAGTAATCGGCATTGACCTCGGCACCACCAACTCGTGCGTCGCCATTCCCGACGGCAACACCGTCAAGATCATCGAGAACTCGGAAGGCGCGCGCACCACGCCGTCGATCATCGCCTATCTCGACGATGGCGAGATCGTGGTCGGTGCATCGGCCAAGCGCCAGGCCGTCACCAATCCGAAAAACACGCTCTACGCGGTCAAGCGCCTGATCGGCCGCCGCTTCGAAGAAAAAGAAGTACAAAAGGACATCGGCCTGATGCCCTACGCCATCGTCAAGGCCGACAACGGCGACGCCTGGGTCGAAGTGCGCGGCAAGAAAATGGCGCCGCCGCAAGTCTCGGCCGAAGTGCTGCGCAAGATGAAAAAGACCGCTGAGGATTACCTCGGCGAAGAAGTCACCGAAGCGGTCATCACGGTGCCGGCCTACTTCAACGACAGCCAGCGCCAGGCCACCAAAGACGCGGGCCGCATCGCCGGGCTGGAAGTAAAACGCATCATCAACGAGCCGACCGCAGCCGCGCTCGCCTTTGGCCTCGACAAGGATGGCGGCGACCGCAAGATCGCGGTCTATGACCTCGGCGGCGGCACCTTCGACGTGTCGATCATCGAGATTGCCGACGTTGATGGCGAGAAGCAGTTTGAAGTGCTCTCGACCAACGGCGACACCTTCCTTGGCGGTGAAGATTTCGACCAGCGCATCATGGATTACCTGGTGGACGAGTTCAAAAAAGACCAAGGCGTCGATCTGAAGAAGGACATGCTTGCCCTGCAGCGCCTCAAAGACGCGGCCGAAAAAGCCAAGATCGAGTTGTCGTCCTCGGCGCAGACTGATATCAGCCTGCCCTACATCACGGCTGATGCATCCGGCCCAAAACATTTGTCAATCAAGCTCACGCGCGCCAAGTTGGAGAGCCTGGTCGATGACCTGATCGAAAAAACCGCCGGGCCGTGCCTGACCGCGATCAAGGATTCGGGCATCAAGGCCTCCGACATTTC
>JANNCZ010000134.1:0-1985 GCA_031387185.1 Burkholderiales bacterium | reverse complement strand
CTTACCGCCTGATACCGCGCCAGAGTCTTGACACGCGCTGCCGCGTGATCGACGACCGGCAGCGGATAGTGCTCTCCGAGCAGTACACCCGCGCGGCGCAGGTCATCGCCTTTGGCCAGCCAGGGCGCGTGAATCGCCTTGTCCGCCAAGGCTGTTAGCTCGGGTACATAGCGTCGAATGAACTTGCCGGCGGCGTCGAATTTTTCTGATTGCGTCACCGGGTTAAAGATACGAAACCAAGGCTGCGCATCGCAGCCGGTTGACGCCGCCCATTGCCAGCCGCCATTGTTGGCCGCAAGGTCGAAGTCATTGAGCTGGTCTGCAAAGTAACCCTCACCGCGCCGCCAATCGATACCGAGGTCTTTGGTCAGAAACGATGCCACCACCATGCGCAGGCGGTTGTGCATGTAGCCGGTCTGGTTGAGCTGGCGCATCGCCGCGTCGACCAACGGGTAACCAGTGCGGCCCGCGCACCATGCGGCGAACAAGGCCTCGGCAGCGGGGCCGGTGTCCCAGCGCAGCGCATCCCACTGCGGTTTGAAGCAGCGCACTGCCACATGCGGGTTGTGATGCAGGATGTGAAAGTAGAAGTCGCGCCAGATCAACTCCGAGAGCCAGATTGCGGCGCCACGTCCACCGGCGCTGATTTCAAAATGCGCCGAAGTGCCATGCCACGCCTTCCAGGCCTCACGCGCCAGGGCGCGGATCGAGATGGTGCCAAAGCGCAGATGCACCGAGAGATACGATGGCCCTTTGGCAGCAGGAAAATCGCGCTGTTCGTGATACGCCGCCATGCGCGGTTTGAAGTTGGCAAAGAGTTGTTGCGCGCCGGATTCACCGCAGGGGATGCCGAGCGATGGCAGGTTGGTGGACTCGAAGCCGATGTCAGCAAGCGACGGCAGATGAACCGGCGCGGCAGACGCGGCGCCTTGCGTTCCGCGCACGGAAGCCAGTGCGGCAACAGGAGGCGCCGCGAGCGAAGACAAATAACGCTCCACCGGATAGGCCGACAGATAAAACGCATCCAGTTTCTTGAGCACTGCGTTTTTGTAGGGCGTGAACACGGAATAGAACGTGCCGCCGCCAGTGAGGATTTCATCCTTCTCGAACAGCACCTGGTCTTTGAATGACTGCCACGCCACGCCCTGCTTTTTGAGTGCGGCAGCTACCGCGATGTCACGCGTGTTCGCTGCGGGTTCGTAGTCGTGATTGCAGAACACGGCATCGGCCTTGAGGGCACGGGCGAGCGTGGGAATCGTTTGCTGGACATGGCCGTGCAGCACGATCAGCGCGCCGCCGTGCGCGCGCAGCGCCGCATCGAGTTCAACGATGCTGGCATGGATGAACTCGACACGGCGGTCTTGGCGTGACGGCAAGGCATCCAGGATGTCGCGATCAAACACGAACACGCAGTAGACACGCCGCGCCGATTTGAGCGCGTGATAGAGCGCTGCGTGATCCGTCAGGCGCAGGTCGCGCCGGAACCAGACCAGCGCGGCGTCAAATTGCATCGGCATAATGTGGGCTGCGTTGCTTGTCAGACCGCTGCATGTGTAGCGTCACCAGCAAAGCGACTCGAGCCATCGCCAGCGGCATCACCAGTGGCGCAAGCCAAAGTGCGCGCACTGCCGACGATGCGGTAGACCAACGCCGGCGGCCATCGCGCCGCGAGCTACGAGCCGCTCTGGGAGCGGATCTCAACGCGATAGATGCCGGTGATGCGCTTCCACCAAGGGTTTCAGGCTCATGCATAAAGTAAAAAATATCAACCCGCCTTCTTGACCAGCAGCTTGCCAATAGAGTCTTGCCACTGGCCAAGCTTCTCATCACGGTTCATCTGCTGCGGTTCGAACACGCGATCTTTTTGCCACAGCGCGTTGATCTCCTCGCTGCTTTTCCAGAACGCGACCGCGAGGCCCGCGAGATAGGCCGCGCCCAGCGCGGTAGTCTCCAGCACCTTGGGCCGCACTACTGGCACGCCGAGC
>JANNCZ010000127.1:0-3585 GCA_031387185.1 Burkholderiales bacterium | reverse complement strand
AGCATCATCGGCACTTCCACCCACAATCCATCGACCAGCACCCGCTCTTCGCCGCGCGCACGGCCCGCTTCAAACGCAGCAATGATCGTGCGCGCCTTTTCGCATTCTTCCGGCGACGGTGTGAGCGCGGCGTTGATCGCCGCTGCGTGATCAGCGCGCACCAGACTCTTGCTGCGATAGCCGATGCGCCGCGCGAAGCGCGCTTCGTTCACCGCGCCTTCGACGTCAGTGAAGGTATAGGGCGCGTCGATGGGTTCGATACCCGCCGCGCGGCATTCGAGTACGAAGCGGCGGCGTGCGTAGTCGAGCTCGACTGCATCGCGCCCGCGTTCGGCCATCAAATCTGCGGCGAGATCTTCCGTGCCAAGCAGGGCGGTGCGCACACGCGGGCTGGCTGCTGCCATTTCACGCAGGTTGACCACACCGAGGGCGGTTTCACACACCGGCAGCAAGGTGATGCCGCCTGCGGGCAAGCCGCGCAGTTTTTCGCGGCGCGTAACTTCGTTGTCGAGCGCGTGCATGTCGTTGGCCGACGCGGCTTTGGGATACGCAATGATGTCGGGCCGCGCCGGGATCACCGTATCAAGATCGGTGAGGCCGCCTTCGTCGAGCCGGTTGATGCGCACCACGACGACAGCACCGGCAGCGCGCCACGCGGCGTACAGATCGGCGGCGAGCATGCGCGCTTCATGGCGGCGCGCGGGTGGCGTGAAATCTTCGAGGTCTTGAATCAGCGCATCGGCGCCGCTGCGGGTGGCGGCATCGTGCGCGACGGCATCGGCACCGGCCACGAACAGCCAGGTGCGGCACAGGTCAATCGGGCGATGGGACATTCACCCTCCCGGAATCACGCCCGCAGGCAATGTGAGGCAATAGTCGGCTATGTCTGCGGGCCGCACCCACCAACACTTCTGGGCCGATGCGTGTCCCAGACAGTGTTGCAATGCGCGCCGCAGCATGCGCAGGCGGAACGGCTGGCCGAACACGTAGGGGTGAATCGAGACGTTCATCACCAGCGGATGGCGCGCGGACTGCTCGATCATTTCGTCGAACTGCTCGGTGATCATGTCGCAAAAATCAATCGCGTCGCCCTTGCGGTGGATCACATGCTGCGAGTCGTTGAGCTCGATCGGATAGGGGATCGACAACAGCGGCCCGGCACGGGTACGCAGCCACACCGGCTGGTCGTCCATCGGCCAATCCATCAAATAGGTGTAGCCGAGTTCCTTGAGCAGGTCCGGTGTGTAGGCGGTCTCGTAGGCGCCGGAGGCCATCCAGCCCTTGGGCGCGCGGCCTTCATGTTGCTTGATGGTGTCTGTGACTTCACGCAACAGGCGCTCTTCGTCGGGCTGCCACATGCCGCGCAGGTTTTCGGCATTGGTGCGGCCGTGCGCCACTACCTCATCGCCACGCTTGCGGATCGCGTCGGTGATCTGCGGCGCGTAGTGGTAGATCAGCGAATTGGTGTTGTGGCCGGCTGGCAGTTTCAATTCGTCGAGCAGATCAAACAGGCGCCAGATACCGATGCGGTTGCCGTAGTCGCGCCAGGAATAGTTGCGGTGCGTCTGCGGCTCGCCAGTCTTGGCCGGGTCGTGACCGTTGCCCGCACCGAAGGCAAACCATTCGATATTGGTAGTGAGCGTGAAGGCGAGGCGTTTGCCCTCGGGCCACGAATAGTCTTTGCGCTCGATCAGCGGAACGTAGTCGTAGCGGTTGTGCTGCGGCAGCAGAGGGTGCGTTGTCATGGTTGCGCCCTACTCCGCTTTCGCGCCAGAGGCGCGCACCACCGGTGCGAGTTTGCCAATCTCCTTGGCCAGCATGTCGGCGAAGAATTCCGGTGTGGCCACCATCGGCTCGGCACCGATGCTGGCGTACACCGTCTTGATGTCGTTGTCGCCCGTCACCTTGGCAAAGGCCGCGTTGATGCGGCGCACCAGCGCCGGGGCCATGCCGGGCGGCGCGAGTATGCCGCTGTAGAGCACGATGTCGAAATCGCGCATGCCGGCTTCCATCATGGTCGGCACTTCGGGTGTGGCAGTGCTGCGCTTCGGCGTAGTCACGGCAATGGCGCGCAGCTTGCCGGCTTTGACGTTGGCGATGGCCGGCGGCATGGTCGAGAAGGTGTAGGTCACTTCATTGCCGAGAATGGCTTGCGTGGCCGGCGAGCTGCCTTTGTAGGGCACATGTACCGCATCGATGCCGCCGCGCGTTTTCATCAACTCGCCGGCAAGGTGTGTGATGGCACCGATGCCGGACGACGCGTAGGAATATTTGCCGGGCGCGGCCTTGATCTGCGCCACCAACTCGGTGAGGTTGCGCGACGGGTTGGACGCGTTCACAACGAGGATCAGCGGCGTCGACGCCACCAGGCCCACCGGCGTGAAATCTTTCACCGAGTCGTACGGCAGCTTCTGATACAGCGTGGCGTTGATCGCGTGCGTAGTGATGTCTTGCAGGAACAGGGTGTAGCCATCCGGCGGCGCTTTGGCGATGAACTCGGAGGCAATCGTCGTGCCAGCGCCCTGCTTGTTTTCGACCAGCACCTGCTGCCCCAGCTCCTGCGACAGTTTGACCGACAGCGCGCGCGCCAGCACATCAGAGATACCGCCGGCAGCAAAGCCGACAATCAGGCGCACGGGCTTGTTGGGATAGTCAGCTTGGGCGTATGCCACGGTCTGCGTTGTATACAACAGCGCGCCCAGTAGGCCGCCCAAGACGCCACACAACAGGCCACCCAACAGTCTACGCAACAGCGGGCCGCTGAACAACGCACTTCGCAACGGGGCAGTCAGACGGTACAACATGGTGTGGTTCCTCTCTGATACAGGTGAATGACAGACAATTTTGCTTTGTGCGCGAGCATACGCCATCTTGCAGTGGTCACGAAGTGACCGCTCAGCGCGGCGTGTTCTGCTCTACACTTCGCGCCTTGCCTGCCGCAAATTTGTTTACGGAGACTGCCATGTTTTTTCGCTCGGTATTGGCTGCCGGTGCCGCGTTATTGGAGGCGGCGTTGCTTTGCTCAGCTGGCGCCGCTGTCGCGCAGGGTACGGCGGCGCAGGCTGCCTATCCGTCGCGGCCAGTCAAATTCATCGTTCCCATCACGCCCGGCGGCAGCAACGATGTCGTCGCCCGCCTGATTGCCCAGAAGCTCACCGAGGCCTGGGGCCAGCCAGTGGTGGTGGAAAACCGCCCTGGCGCAGGCATGAACCTCGGTGCCGACGCGGTCGCCAAGAGCGCACCCGATGGCTACACCTGGCTGCTCGGCGCAAATAATATTTTTGTCACCAACCCGCACGTCGGCAAAACGCCTTTCGATGGCTTCAAGGATTTCGCGCCCGTTACCACCGTGGCGACCGTGCCGTTCGTACTGGTGGTGCATCCATCAGTGCCGGCCAATAATGTCGCGGAGTTGGTCGAGTACGCGAAGAAAAACCCTGGCGCTTTCAATTACGCATCGAGTGGCAACGGCTCGCCGCAACACCTCGCCGCCGAAATGTTGAGCCATGTCGCGGGTCTGAAGATGCAGCATGTGCCATACAAAGGCGCTATCCCCGCCATCACCGATTTGCTCGGCGGACGCAT
>JANNCZ010000123.1:0-2059 GCA_031387185.1 Burkholderiales bacterium | reverse complement strand
GAAAAGAGTTAAAAAACCGGAGACAAAGCATGACCATCACACGCCGTGACCTCATCGTGGGTTCAGCCACGGCCGCCGCGATTACGGGTTTTCCCGCAATCGTGCGCGCCCAGCAAAAGTTTGAAGTCAAGGTCGCCAATTTTGTGGGGCCCCAGCACTTCCAGTCGCAATGGCTGGTCAAGTGGGGCGAAGACCTGGAGAAAAAATCCAACGGCCGCCTGAGTTTCAAGCATTTCCCCGGCGCGCAGATGGGCCCGACGCCCAAGCACTTCGATTTCGCGCGCGACGGCACCGCGGAAATCGCCTACATCCTGCACGGCGCGACACCGGGGCGTTTTCCGCTGACCGAATTGGCCAACATGCCCTACCTTACGGCGAGTGCCGAGCACGGCATCAAGATTCTGAACGACCCCGAGTTGCGCGCCAAGTATCTTGATGCCGAGCACAAGGGCACCAAGGTGCTGTACCTGTTCACGCACCAGCCCGGCAGCGTACATACCACCAAGAAAGCGATCCGCACGCTCGATGACGCCAAGGGCATGCGCCTGCGCTTTTCGACCCCGGCGATCCGCGAATTTATCGCCGCGATGGGCGCAACACCGGTCGGCGTACCGCCCACTGAAGTCGCCGAGCAATTGCAAAAAGGCACGCTCGATGGTGCGTTCACCGACTACGGCGGCGCAGGCATCGCGTGGAAGCTCGGCGGCATCTGCAAATACACCACCGAGATGTACTGCTTCGTATCGAGCTTCGCGGTGGTTGCCAATGAGGCCTGGTTTGCCAAGCTGCCGCCTGATCTGCAGAAGATGGTGACCGATTCGGTGACCGGCATCGAGAAAGAGATCGGCACCGGGTGGGACGCGCTCGATGTGCCCGGCAAAAAAGCCATGATGGATGGCGGTGGTGAGGCCGTCCGTCTGTCCAAAGCTGAGGACGACAAGCTGCGCCGCATTGGTGCCGAGGTGACCGAATCGACTCTCAAGGGAATGGAAGCCCGTGGCATGCCCGGGCGCGCGGTCTACGGCATGATGAAAACGCTGGCCGAGAAACACGCCAAGACCTCGAAGAGTTTTTGGGCATAGTCGCTTGAGCCGCACCATCTTGCGCAGGACGCTGCAGATCACGGTGCGCTGTCTTGACGGCGCAGCCGTGTTCGCCTTGCTGGCCATGATGATGGTGACGACCACCGACGTCATCCTGCGCAAGCTCATCAACAAGCCAGTCACCGGCGCGACCGAACTGGTCGAGCTGGCGCTTGGCGTGGCATTTTTCTTTGCTGCCCCCGGCGTGTTCGCACGCGGTGCCAACATTGCGGTGGACATGATCGACGAATGGCTGCCGGCCTGGCATACCGCGCTGATGCGTCTGTCGGCGCTGCTCGCCGTCGTCACGCTCACGCTGTTTAGCTGGCACATGTGGAAGCCGATGCTCGACATCATCAGCTACGGTGACACCAGCGCCGATTTGCAGATTCCCAAAATCTGGTTCATGGCCCCGGCGTGGTTTGGCATTTTCGTGGCGTTGCTGATGTCAGTCTATGTGCTGCTGGCCGGCGAGATCGAAGAGCCTCGCAAGGACGCAGCAGACGGTTTGCCGCGCGGCACGCTGACATGAATTGCAGTACCGGGTCTCTGTGTAACGTGGTAGCCGGGGCTTCG
This sequence comes from Burkholderiales bacterium, assembly GCA_031387185.1. Classification (GTDB taxonomy): domain Bacteria; phylum Pseudomonadota; class Gammaproteobacteria; order Burkholderiales; family JAEUOS01; genus CANJDH01. Next base: position 401 of record JANNCZ010000123.1, on the reverse strand, counting down.
CGATGAGCGTCGGTGCCATCGGTCTGTTGGCCGTCATTGGCCTGCTGGTGCTGATGATGTTGCGCGTACCCATTGCGATCGCGCTCATCATCAGCGGCACCTTGGGCTACGCTGCCGCGCAAGGCTGGCCAATTGCGTTCAAGACGCTCGCGTCGGTGCCCTACGAGTTGACCGGTGCCAACCCCGGCGCGGCCTATTCGTTCTCGGTGGTACCGCTCTTTATCTTCATGGGCGCAGTGGCGTCACGCGCCAATATGTCGCGCGAGTTGTTTGAGGCAGCCAACGCGATTTTCAGTGGTGTGCGTGGCGCGCTCGCGGCGGCCACGATTGGTTCATGTGCGGCGTTCGCGGCGATTTGCGGCTCGTCGATCGCGACCGCCGCGACGTTTTCAAAAGTGGCG
>JANNCZ010000076.1:0-14318 GCA_031387185.1 Burkholderiales bacterium | reverse complement strand
CTGCGCGCGCTGCAATGCCTGTGTCGATGCTTGCCCCGAGGGCGCGATCAATTTTTCGTATCAGGTTGATCTCGACAAATGCAAAAGCCATCGTGATTGCGTCAAGGCCTGCGGTGATGTGCGTGCCATCGACTTTGACCGCGTGCCGGTGTCGCGCAAGGAAACCTTCGATCTGGTGCTTGATCTGTCGCGCGCGCCGCTGATCAAACTGCATCAGCCGCCGCAAGGCTATTTCGCGCCGGGCAGCGACCCGGTCGAGCAGGCGTTGGCGGTGACCGAACTGGCGGGCATGGTGGGGGAGTTCGAGAAGCCGAAGTTCTTCCGCTACGAGCCGAAGATCTGCGCGCATGCGCGCTCCGAGAAAACCGGTTGCAGCCAATGTATCGACATCTGCTCGACGCAGGCGATCCGTGCCGATGGCAATCATGTCAAGGTCGAGGCGCATCTGTGTATGGGCTGCGGTGCCTGCGCGACTGTGTGCCCGACCGGCGCGATGGGCTATGCGCATCCGGCCGTGGCGGACACCGGCGCGCGCGTCAAGACTCTACTCAAGGCCTATCAATCTGCCGGTGGTGCGGATGCCTGTTTGCTGCTGCACGACGCTGCGGGACGCAAGCTGATTGAGCGGGCGGGCCGCAACGCGGGCCACGGAACGGCTCGCAAGGCGAGCCAGGCTGGCACTGCGGCAGCCGCGCGAGGCCAGGGGTTGCCGGCGCGTGTGATCCCGCTCGAAATGCATCACGTCGCCTCGACCGGGCTTGATACCTGGCTCGCGATGCTGGCGTTTGGCGCGAGCCAGGTGGTGGTCTTGCTCACGGGCGAAGAAGCGCCAGAGTATGCAGATGCGATTACGCGCCAGATGGGCATCGGGCAGGCAATCCTCGCGGGGCTTGGTTACAGCGGCGCGCATTTGCAGACGCTCGCTGTCGATGCCGCTGTATCGGGTGGCGCTGCCGTGCTTGAAACGGGACTATGGCGTTTGACCCGCGTGCGCGCGGTGGCCAAAACTGCCACCTTCAATGTTGCCGCAGAAAAGCGCGCCACCCTCGAATTTGCCATCGAGCATCTGGCACGCTACGCGCCCACCCCGGCGAAACTGATCGCGCTGCCCAAGGGTGCGCCCTACGGCACCCTGCAAGTCAACAAAGACGCGTGTACCCTGTGCCTGTCCTGCGTTGGTGCTTGCCCGGCGTCGGCGCTCATGGACAACCCGGAGACGCCGCAACTGCGCTTCATCGAGCGCAATTGCGTGCAGTGCGGGCTGTGCGAGGTCACCTGTCCTGAGAAGGCCATCACGCTGGTGCCGCAGCTCAATCTCGGCGAGGAGGCGAAACAGCCTGCCGTGCTCAACGAGGCGCAGCCGTTTCACTGCGTGCGCTGTGGCACGGCGTTCGGCACCCGCCAGATGGTCGATGCGATGACCTCACGTCTCACGTCACACTCGATGTTCAGCGGCGCAGTCGCGCTCAAGCGCCTGCACATGTGTGCCGACTGCCGCGTCGTGGACATGATGGAAAACCGTGATGAGGTGTCGATTCTGGGCGAGTCTGCGAAAGGTGCGGGCAGCTCGGGAGGCACCTCGGTTGTCACTGCGAGCGGCACGTCAGGTGGCACATCAGGTGGCACATCAGGTGGCGCCCCAAGTGATACAGGCGGCCTTTCATGACGGCGCCCCAGCCAGTGCAATTCGTGCGGCCAACCGCACCGGAAGATGCTGCACGTGCTGATCTGTACGCGCTACTGGCGCGCCTGTTCTACGCCGGGCCGGATGCAGGTGTGCTCAGCGCGATTGCTGCGGCTGACGCGCTGGTGGCGCCTTCGGACACGCCGCTGTCAATCGTGTGGCGCGCCCTGCAAGAGGCCTCGCGTGGTATCAATGCACAACAGGCTGCCGACGAATACACGGTCTTGTTTGTTGGTGTGGGCAAGGCACCGGTGTCGGTCTACGCCTCGCACTTTCTGACCGGGAATTACAAGGAGTTGACGCTGGTACATTTGCGCGACGAACTGGAGCGCCTTGGGTTGGCGCGGCGTGCCGATGCGACCGAACCCGAAGACCACTTGGCGGCGCTGTTGGATGTCATGCATCACTTGGTGCGGCGCAGCGAAGATGAGGGTGCGGTGCAAGCGGCTTTTTTCAACAGCTACCTCAAGCCTTGGCATGAAAAATTTTGCACTGCGGTGGAAGAAAGCGGCAGCGCGGGCTACTACCGCCTGGTTTCCCGCCTGATGAAATGCTATTTCGCGATAGAGGTTGAACTTTTCGAGTGGACAGTGTAAAAATCGGTAGAATTTGCCAGGGCATCAAGAGGTTATTGAGAATAGTTCTTGTTATCTTGGGTTGGTACCGGTTTTATCAAAATAGTTAGTCAGGAGACGCAATCATGAGTGAGAAAACCACATCGGCGCGCAGAAAATTTTTGCTGGGCACCGGAGCGGCTTCGGTGGCAGGTGTCGCTGTATTGGCCGCCGTGAAGAAAACGGAGTCCACCGTGAAAACCTCCAAGGCCAGCGTGCCGGCTGGCAAGGGTTATCAATTGAGCGAACACGTGCGCAGCTACTACCGCACCACCACGATCTGAAGGAGGCCGCCATGTTGCTGACCCGTAAATCTGCAGGTGAAGTTTCCACGCGCGGCATGCTGTCGCGCTCGCTAGGTGGGGTGCTCAACAGCACCATGGACCGCCGTGCGTTCATGAAGCGCTCTGGTCTCGGTGCCGGTGCCGGCGCGTTTGCCTCGACCCTGGGTTTCTCGATGATCGAGGAGTCCAAAGCGCAAGGCGCGAAGGCCGACAAAATCGAAGTCAAGCGCACGGTGTGTACGCACTGTTCAGTCGGCTGCGCGATTGATGCCGTGGTCAAAAATGGCGTGTGGGTGCGCCACGAGCCGGTGTTTGATTCGCCGATCAACCTCGGTGCGCATTGCGCCAAAGGCGCGTCGATCCGCGAACACGGCATGACCGAGCATTCGCACCGCCTCAAATATCCGATGAAGCTCAATAACAAGTCGGGCAAATACGAGCGCATCAGCTGGGACACGGCGTTGACTGAAGTTGCTGCGAAGCTGGAACAAATCCGCAAAGACCACACGCCCGATTCGATCTTCGTGGTGGGGTCCAGCAAGCACAACAACGAACAGGCGTACCTAATGCGCAAGTGGGTCTCTCTGCTTGGCACCAACAACTGCGACCATCAGGCGCGCATCTGCCACTCGACCACCGTCGCGGGCGTTGCCAATACCTGGGGTTATGGGGCGATGACCAACTCCTACAACGACATGCAGAACACCAAGTGCATGTTGTATATCGGCTCCAACGCGGCCGAAGCGCACCCGGTCTCGTTGCTGCACTCACTGCACGCCAAGGAGACCGGCGCCAAGATGATCGTGGTGGACCCGCGCTTCACCCGCACGGCGGCCAAGGCCGATGAATTCGTGCGCATCCGCTCGGGTACCGACATTCCTTTCCTGTTTGGCTTGCTGCACATCATCTTCAAGAACGGCTGGGAAGACACCAAATACATCAACGACCGCGTCTACGGCATGGAAGCGGTCAAGAAAGACGTGATGGAAAAGTGGACGCCGGACAAGGTCGAAGAGGCCTGCGGCGTGTCTCCCGCGCAAATGCAAAAAGTGGCGGAGATGATGGCCAAGAACCGGCCATCGACTATCGTCTGGTGCATGGGACAGACCCAACACACCATCGGCAATGCGATGGTACGCGCCTCGTGCATCGTGCAACTGGCACTGGGCAACATCGGTGTTTCCGGTGGCGGAGCCAACATCTTCCGTGGCCACGACAACGTGCAGGGTGCGACCGACGTTGGCCCCAACCCCGATTCGCTGCCGGGCTATTATGGTTTGGCCACCGGTTCATGGAAACATTTCGCCAAGGTCTGGAACGTCGACTACGATTGGATCAAGGGCCGCTATGCCTCGCAGGCATTGATGGAGCGATCCGGTACCACCGTCTCGCGCTGGGTCGATGCGGTGATGGAAGCGGACGACAAGCTCGATCAGGAAAAAGCGCTCAAGGCGATGGTTTACTGGGGCCATGCACCCAACTCGCAGACCCGCGGCCTCGACATGAAGAAGGCGATGGACAAGCTTGAGATGATGGTCGTGATTGACCCTTATCCGAGTGCGACCGCCGCGATGATTGCGATGCCCTCAGTACCATCGGAGACGCGCAATCCGAATCAGGCAGTGTATCTGCTGCCAGCGGCGACGCAACTTGAGTGCTCTGGTTCGGCAACTGCGTCGAATCGCTCGATCCAGTGGCGCGAAAAAGTAATCGACCCGCTATTCGAGGCGATGAACGATCACGCCATCATGTACGAATTGGCCAAGAAGCTTGGTTTTGGCGACCAACTGATCGGCAAAGCCGGCGGCAAGCAAAATATCGCTGTGCAGAAAATTTCCACCATGGGCGGCAAGTATGAAGAGCCGGTGGTCGAAGACATCCTGCGCGAGATCAACCGCAGCTGCTGGACCATCGGTTATACCGGCCAGTCGCCGGAACGCCTGAAGCTGCACATGAAGAACATGCACACCTTCGACGTCAAGACCCTGCGCGCCAAAGGCGGGCCTTGCGATGGCGATTATTTCGGTCTGCCGTGGCCTTGTTACGGCACGCCGGAGATGAAGCATCCCGGTTCGCCAAATCTTTACGACACCTCCAAGCATGTGATGGACGGCGGTGGCAACTTCCGCGCGAATTTCGGGGTGGAACGTGAAGGCGTCAATCTGCTCGCGGAAGATGGTTCGCATTCGAAGGGCGCAGACATCACCACCGGCTATCCCGAGTTCGACCACATCCTGCTCAAGAAACTGGGCTGGTGGGACGACCTCACCGAGGCCGAGAAGACGGCGGCAGAGGGCAAGAACTGGAAGACCGACCTGTCGGGTGGCATCATCCGTGTCGCCATGAAAGTGCATGGCTGCCATCCCTTCGGCAACGCCAAGGCGCGCGCCGTGGTGTGGAACTTCCCCGACGGTGTGCCGCAGCATCGCGAACCGCTGTACTCAACCCGGCCCGACATGGTTGCGAAGTACCCGACCCACGCCGACGTCAAGAACCTGTGGCGCGTCCCGACCCTGTTCAAGTCGGTGCAGGACAAGGCGATCGCCGACAAGACCTACGAGAAATTTCCGCTGGTGCTGACCTCGGGCCGCTTGGTCGAATACGAAGGCGGCGGCGAGGAAACCCGCTCCAATCCCTGGCTGGCCGAGTTGCAGCAGGAAAACTTAATCGAGATCAATCCCAAGTCCGCCAACGACCGCAACATCCGCAACGGTGACATGGTGTGGGTCAAGACGCCGTCGGGTGCCCAGATCAAGGTCAAGGCGATGGTGACCGAGCGGGTGGACGACAAGACCTGCTTCATCCCATTTCACTTCTCGGGCTGGTGGCAGGGCAAGGACATGAAGGAGTACTACCCGGAAGGTTCTGAACCGATCATCCGTGGCGAGGCCGTCAACACCGCCACCACCTACGGTTACGACCGCGTGACGATGATGCAGGAAACCAAAACGACGATCTGCAACGTCGAGAAGTTTGCCTGAACATCACCCAAAAATAGGAGACGACAACATGGCTCGAATGAAATTTTTGTGTGATGCAGAGCGCTGCATCGAGTGCAATGGCTGCGTGACCGCCTGCAAGCAGGAGCACGAAGTACCGTGGGGCGTCAACCGCCGCCGCGTGGTCACCATCAATGACGGCGTGCCCGGCGAGAAGTCGATCTCGGTCGCCTGCATGCATTGTTCTGACGCACCGTGCATGGCGGTATGTCCGGTTGATTGCTTCTACAAGACCGACGAAGGCGTGGTGTTGCACGATAAAGACCTGTGCATCGGCTGCGGTTACTGTTTCTACGCCTGCCCGTTTGGCGCGCCGCAGTTCCCGCAGGCGGGCGCGTTCGGTCTGCGCGGCAAGATGGACAAGTGCACCTTCTGTGCCGGTGGTCCAGAAAAAGATCACAGTGCCGAAGAGTGGCAGAAATACGGGCGCAACCGGCTCGCCGAAGGAAAGTTGCCGGCTTGTGCGGAAATGTGTTCGACCAAGGCGCTGCTCGGCGGTGATGGCGATATCGTGGCCGACATCTATCGCACGCGCGTCTTGAAGCGCGGCGGCAAGGGTTCGGAAGCGTATGGCTGGGGTTCGGCCTATGGTCCGCCGGCTGGTGGCGCAGCCCCTGCAGCGGCCCCCAAGTCATGAGGAACCATTTGATGATGCATTGGAAACCCTTGGTGGGAGCGGCTTTGGTGGCGATGGTTGTGACCGGCTGCGGCGACTCCGCGCAGCAAATGGGGCAGGCCACCACCTACAAACAGGGCAAATATCAAGGCAAGCCGGACACGCGTCCCTACGACGCGGGTCCATCGCCTTACTCGCAAGACAAGAGCTGGCAAGCTGGTGACAAGTCCGCATGGGAGAAATCCGTGCGTACCCGGCAGCAAGCCCAAAACGAATATAACCGGGCCGAGTAAGGGGCAAGCATGAGAAGACCACCACTCTTGACGGCGTGGCTTGGGGTTTGCGCCCTTGTGCTGTGCGGATGGCACGTATCGGTGCTGGCGCAAAGCGCGCCAGCCGCCCCTGCAGCAGCGGGTTCGGCGCCTGCTGCACAAGCGCAAGTAGCGCCAACCGCACAAGCTGCAACCATCGCCCAAGCAGCACCAACCGCCCAAGCAGCGCCCACCACTCCGGCGGCACCCGCACAAACCTTTGACTCCGTTCTCAACCCCAACGCGGCAGAGCAGGCCCGGCGTCAGCAAACACAGCCGGGCAACAACGCGCCCGTCTGGCGCGAAGTGCGCTCGGAGAAATCCCACTACACGACGGACCGTGGCGTTGAGGCTGGCGTGCTGGTGCAGTCCGGGGGTGAAACCTGGCGGCAGCGGCGCAACAATCAGGTCATTCCGCTTGGTGGCCTGCTGTTCCTGGGTGCGCTTGGTGCAGGGGTACTGTTCTATCTATGGAAAGGCACAATCAAGCTCAAGGCGCAGCCCACCGGGCGCTTGGTGCCGCGCTTTACCGGGTTTGAGCGCACGGTGCACTGGACGGTGGCGATTTCGTTTTCGATTCTCGCCATATCGGGGCTGGTGATGTTGTTCGGCAAGCATGTGTTGTTGCCGGTCATCGGCCACACGCTGTTTGCGTGGCTCACGATCCTCCTCAAGAATCTGCACAACTTTGTTGGCCCGGTGTTTTCGATTGCCATCGTCATCATGTTCTTCACCTTCCTGCGCGACAACTGGCCAACCGTGCGTGATGCGATCTGGATCGCCAAAGGCGGCGGCCTGGTGTCGGGCGCGCATGTGCCGTCGGGCCGTTTCAACGCAGGTGAAAAGGTGTGGTTCTGGATCGGTGTATTGGTGCTGGGCATGACCGCCAGCGCCAGCGGCCTGGTGCTGGACTTCCCCAATTTTGAGCAGTCCCGCTGGGTGATGCAAACCGCCAACCTCGTGCATGTGATCGCTACGGTGTTAATGATGTCGATGGCGCTGGGGCATATCTACATGGGGACGGTCGGCATGGAGGGCGCCTTCGGTGCCATGAAGACCGGCTATGTCGATGAAGCGTGGGCGAAAGAGCATCACGAATACTGGTTTGATGAAATCAAGCACGTAGCCCCCGCAGTGACCGGCGGCGGCCCGGTGCCGGTTGCGGCCCCGCAAGACAAAAAGGAGACCGTATGAAATCGCTTGTTTACCTGATTGCCGGTGCGCTCGCCGCAGGGACGGCGTTGGCGAAATTGCCACCCGCGCCGCCGGCAGACCCGGCCAAAGCCGAAGAAGCCAAGCAAAAGGCGGCTGAAGCGTCCAAGAAGGGCGCCGAGCTTCAAGCCAAGTACGAAGACAAAGCGGCGGCGAGCTACGCCGCCAAGGCGAAGGCCGAAGGCAAGCCGTTCAATCCGTCACTCGGCCCGGGCGTGCCGCCGCCGCCGGCACCTGCGGTAGCCCCTGCTGCAGCGTCGGCCGCCGCAGCAGCACCAGCGGCAACCGCAATGGCTAAAGCAGGCGCGGCGGCGCCAGCGCCAATGAAGAAATAGCGCTGTTTTTCATCCAGCGCCGTAGTCGCCAAGGTGTTTTTCGGCGACCGGTGCATCTCTCTTTGTAGTGGCGTTTCCGCGAAGGGAACTCATGAAATTGTGTTCATCTTTAGACGTTAGGGCCGCCGCCATCTTGTTGTTTACCAGCGTTGTCGTGGGCTGTGCGGCTGGTCCCACGCCTGGCCCGGCAGCGGTCGCTGATTTGGTTCCAACGCGCGGAAACGTGACGGCAGGTACGGTCAATTTTGTTCAGCGTGGCTCCAAAGTGCTGGTATCTGGCACAGTGACCGGACTGAAGGCCAATCAGGAGCATGGCTTTCATATTCATGAAAAAGGCGACTGCAGCTCAGGTGATGGCATGAGCACGGGTGGCCATTTCAATCCTTTTGGCAAGGGACATGCGCACCACGATTCCAGCGAGCGCCACGCGGGTGATTTGCCCGCCCTCAAGGCCGATGCGTCGGGCCGTGCCAGCTTCTCAGTGGAAATGGATGTCATCACTGTTGCCGATGGCCCAGCGAGTGTGGTTGGCAAAGGACTGATCGTTCATGTGCAGGCTGACGACTACAAAACCCAGCCCACTGGCAACGCCGGTGCGCGCAGTGCGTGTGCGGTCATTCGCCGCACATAGAATTGCCGCGCGTGATTCAAAAGGGGCGCGGGGACGCGCCCCTTTTCTATTCGTTGGCGCGTGTCGAGTTTTGGGCAAGGCGGTTAAAATCAAAAACTGCCGTGCTACAACTTGATTTCCAGCCATGTCCTACGACTACGAATCTGACCATACCAAATTCATGCGCGAGTTGCTGGCGCAAAAGCCGCAACTCGCCGCCGAGCAGCGCAAGGGCCGCGCGATTTGGTGGGACCGGCATCCCGACTCTGCTGAGCAAAAACAGTTTGACGAGGCGCGCGTCAATCAGACCGCCTATGTCTATCAAACCAAGGTTTGAGCGCGTCTATGTCGGCTGATGTGCAGGAGGCGCTGGCAGCGGCCGCTGAGACGCAGGGAGCGATTGAACTAAGGGTGAGTGCGGACGAGCCTGCCGCGCCCTTCGCGCGCTTGTATGGCCAGCCGGTGCACCAACTGCCGCAGGATTTGTACATCCCGCCCGATGCGCTCGAAGTATTTCTCGATACCTTCGAAGGCCCGCTCGACCTGCTGCTGTATTTGATTCGCAAGCAGAATTTCGATATTCTCGACATTCCGATGGCCGAGGTGACGCGCCAGTATCTGGTTTATGTTGAAGAAATTCGTCAGCGCAATTTGGAGCTGGCCGCTGAGTATCTGCTGATGGCGGCGATGCTGATTGAAATCAAGTCACGCATGCTGTTGCCGGTGCGCAAGTCTGACGAGTCGGGCGACGCCGAAGACCCGCGCGCCGAGCTGGTACGCCGCCTCCTCGAGTACGAGCGCATGAAACAGGCTGCACTCAAGCTCGATGACATGCCGCAACTGGGGCGCGAATTCTGGCCGGTGCAAGTGGCGCTGGAGGCCACCTTCAAGGTTGCGCTTCCGGATGTCTCGCCGGATGATTTGCGCCTTGCCTGGCTCGACGTCGTGCGGCGCTCCAAACTCACTTCGCACCATCGTATTGGCCGTTCTGAACTTTCGGTGCGCGAGCACATGAGTCTGGTGCTGCGCCGGCTGTCGGGGGAACGCTTTGTCGAGTTTGCCGACTTGTTTGATGGCCAGGCAGGTATTGCTGTCGCAGTGGTGCACTTCCTCGCGCTGCTCGAACTGGCGAAGGAAAGTCTGATCGAGATCACGCAGGCCGAGGCCTACGCGCCGATCTACGTGCGGCTCGCGTATACGCCGGCCTGAGGCTGGCGGTCAGCGCACTTGCTCTTGGTGATGCACTGCCATCAAAACTCTACGTGCAACCGCACCGAGCCAACATTGACCGGCCCACGGTCGCGGTTGTATCCAGGGTGCGTGATGTGCTGCCAGTCGAGCGTGATGCCAAACCCCTTGGCCGGTTCGAGGTTGTAGTAGGTCTCGAACACACGCTCGTGCCCGTAGTTGAGGCGCCCGTCACCAAGAAAAAATCCCTGTCCGCCAGCGGCCAGAAAACGCCGGTGATCGCCTGACAGCCCGTTGACGCCGTAGGCCACGCCCACGGTGTCTTGTGCGCGGCCCCAGCGCGAGCCTTTGAGTGATGCGGCAGCGAACAGCGAACGGTCGATTTCGGTGAAGGCATAGCTCTCGGTCTTGCCGTCGTGGGCGCCGCCGCGCGCCAGCACGCGCAGATCGTTTGACAGAGATTGCTCAAACGAGACGCCCCAGCCCACCTTGGTCTGCGGCCGGCGCACGGCATCAAACGCAGGCACGGTGCCGGGTACCGCAGCGGCGAGTGCATCAGCGAACGATCCCATGTGCGCAACATTGCGAAACACGAAGGCCTTGACCGTGCCGGGCTGCCCATTCCCATTCCATAGATGACGGCGCTCGACTTCAAGCTGATCGCCATACCGCTTCATGATGCGGTAGTCGATTTTGAGACCGTTCGATTGCTTGGGTTGCATGAAGCGTCCCGCGCGCAAGGTCCAGTCGTCCCAGAACAATTCGCCCGCCACGCCCCAGGAAAATCCGCGCGCATCAGCGGCGTAATCGAAGTGCCCGTGATCGAGCGACGACCAGTTGAGAAACTGGGTACGCCCGTCGCCGGTGATCTCGCTGGTACCGAACATGTCGGTGATCGACAGGTTGCCCACTGTGAGTACGAAGCGCCGCTTGTCGGCCGTGCCGGCCAGTTGGTTTTGGTCTGACTCGATGTCCTCGCGCGCGCCACTTCGGTCCGCGCCGAAGGCGTCATTCAGCCCCACGGTGTGCCGGTAAAACAGTCGTGCCCGGTAAAAGCGAATCTGCGATGACGCACTTTTCTGCAGCTCGGCATTGGTCAATCCGCCCAGACCGGTCACATTGGAAAGCGGGCGGCCCTGAATGCCTTCAGGGTTGAAATACAGTTCGCCATTCGCCCAAGGGCGCCAGCCGAGATAAGCCGTCACGGTCCACGTGTAGCTTTGTTCCGGCTCGGGTGAGAGGCTGTTCGCACCGCGATAGCCGGAGCGAAAGCCCGGCTTGCCCTGCCAGACATAGGTGCTCTGAAACTTGGCATCGGCGCTTTGCTCTTCGCTCCAGGCTAGCCCGGAAATGAGAAACAGGATGGCCGCAAGAATGGCTCTGGGAGCGATTGTCATGGCAGTGATGGGCCATCACTGGCTCTGGGAGCGGGTTTGCGGGCAGGCATCAATGCGAATGGGAAGGAACGGAAGGTGGCGAGAGCGAGCCGCATCTGGCCACGAGCGTCTTGCGGTAGAGGGTAGCGCCGCGCCGCGGACGCGAATGCGGCCCTGATTGTCGCTGCGGCGTGTGACACCGGTATTACGCCAACTGGTCTTTGCCGAGCAGAAACACCAGATTGTCACCGCCGCTGACGCTGAGCCAGTTGAATGCAAGTGTGGGAAAGGCGGCTTCGAGCGCGGCGCGGTTGTGGCCGAGTTCGACCAGCAACTGGCCGCCGCGTTTGAGGCGCGCAGGCGCCTCGCGCAGCAAGACCTTCACAAAATCGAGACCGTCGCTGCCACCGGCCAGCGCGAGCTGCGGCTCCTTGCGATACTCCTTTGGCAACTTGGCCATTGCCGCTGCATCGACGTAGGGCGGGTTGCTGATGATGAGATCGTAGGGCGCGCCGTGGAGCCCCTTGAAGCCGTCGGACTTGACGAGGTGTACGCGTGACGCAAGCGCGTAGTTGTTGACGTTGCGCGCGGCGACGGCGAGCGCATCGCGCGACACATCGACCGCGTCTACCTCGGCTTGTGGAAACGCCAGCGCCAGCATAATTGCGAGGCAGCCCGAGCCGGTACACATATCGAGAATGCGAGTGACCTTTGCGGGGCGCGCAACCCAAGGCGCAAGCTGGCCGGGGATCAGCTCGGCGATGAAGGAGCGCGGCACGATGACGCGTTCATCGACATAAAACTTGTGCTCGCCCAGCCAGGCCTGGTTGGTGAGATACGCAGCCGGCACACGCAAGCGGCTGCGCCGGTCAATGATGCTGAGCACGGCATCGATTTCGGCCGCAGTCAGACGCGCGTCGAGGAAAGGGTCTAGCAGGTCGAGCGGCAGCTTGAGCGTATGCAGGATGAGGTAGGCCGCTTCGTCATAGGCATTGGCACTGCCGTGGCCGAAGAAAGCTTCAGCAGTATTGAGCTGGGTGATCGCGTGCCGCAGCAGATCGCGAATGGTTTGAAACGGCGGGCGAGTGGCTTTGGGCATGAGACGTGGCTCAGGTGAGCAGATGAATCAAGGCATGACGGTAGATGTCCTTGAGGGGATCGATATCCGCCAGCGCGACATGCTCGTTGAGTTTGTGAATGCTCTCGTTGACCGGCCCCAGTTCCGCCACTTCGCGGCTGATGTCCTTAATGAAGCGGCCATCCGACGTGCCGCCGGTGGTCGAGATTTCGGTATCGACACCGGTCACGGTCTTGATGCTCGCCGTGAGCGCATCGACCAGCTTGCCGCGTGGCGTGAGGAAGGGGTGGCCCGAGAGTGACCACGCGATGTCGTAGTCAACCCCATGCCGTTCGAGAATGGCATGGACGCGCGCCTTGAGGCCGTCGGCGGTGGACGCGGACGAAAAGCGGAAATTGAAGTCGATCACCACCACACCGGGGATGACGTTGGTGGCACCGGTGCCACCGTGAATGTTCGACATTTGCCAAGCGGTGGGCGTGAAGTATTCGTTGCCCACGTCCCACGCCGTGCTGGCAAGTTCGGCCAGGGCCGGTGCCGCGTCGTGGATCGGGTTGCGGCCGAGGTGGGGATAGGCGATATGGCATTGAATCCCGCGCACGGTGAGCTTGCCCGAGAGTGAGCCGCGGCGGCCATTCTTGACCATGTCGCCGAGGCGGTTCACGGCGGTCGGCTCGCCGACGATGCAGTAGTCGATCAACTCGTTGCGCGCCTTGAGCAAGCGCACCACGGGCGCGGTACCGTTCACCGACGGGCCCTCTTCATCGGACGTGATGAGAAAGCCGATCGAGCCTTGGTGCGCTGGATGCGCAGCGACAAATTCTTCACACGCCACCACCATCGCGGCGAGCGAGGTTTTCATGTCGGCCGCGCCGCGCCCATAGAGCTTCCCGTCGCGAATTTCCGGCTTGAACGGATCCGAGTGCCACTGGTCGAGCGGGCCGGTGGGCACGACATCGGTGTGACCGGCGAACACGACGAACGGTGCTGTGACGCCACGCCGTGCGTAAAGATTTTCGACGCGCGCGTCACCTTCGCCAAAGGCCATCGGTTCGAGTTTGAAGCCGAGCGCGGCGAGGCGCTTGCCAATGACTTGCTGGCAGCCGCCGTCATCCGGCGTGACGGAGCGTGCACCGATCAGTTGTTGGGTGAGGGCGAGGGTAGGAGAGGTCATGGGAACAAGCGTTGGTAGTGGGTTGCGTCAAATCCAATGGTGAGGCTACCGCAGTGCGCCAGCACCGGCCGCTTGAGTGAATTCGTTCGCAAAATCGCTGTCCTGGCTCCAGCTGCGGTCGCAGCCGCGTCCCCAGTCCCAGCCGCAGCCGCACGTGGCTTGGGTTCGCCGGCGGCTGCGCGGGTTGCTGTCATGCGCTACTTGACGTCGTCGGTGATCAGCGTGATCTCGGTGAACGATGCGCCGCCGCTTTCTTCGACCTTCATCTCTTCGGACTGTTTGGGCATCTCAACGCCTGCCGGCGCATCGTTCACGCCCGCTTCGGTGTTGTTGAGCAGCCAGATCAGGTTGGACGGCGAGTCGGCATTGGCCATGCCTTCTTCCTGCGTGATTTTGCCCTCGCGGATCATGCGGAAGAATGCCTGCTCAAATGTTTGTGAGCCAGGCGACATCGATTTATCCATCGCGTCCTTGATCTCGCTGACTTCGCCTTTTTCGATCAGTTCGGCGATGTGGCGCGTATTGAGCATCACCTCGACCGCAGCGTAACGCCCACCAGCCTTGTTGCGGATCAGGCGCTGCGAGATGATGCTCTTGAGCGCGGCACCCAAGTCTTGCAAAAGCGCCGGACGATTCTCCAGCGGGTAAAAGCCGATGATGCGGTTGAGCGCGTGATAGGAGTTGTTGGCGTGCAGAGTGGCGAGGCACAAGTGGCCGGACTGCGCATAGGCGATTGATGCGCTCATCGTCTCCTTGTCGCGCACCTCGCCGATCAGGATGCAGTCGGGTGCCTGACGCAGGGCATTCTTGAGCGCGATCTTGAAGTCGAGGGTGTCA
>JANNCZ010000496.1:0-14639 GCA_031387185.1 Burkholderiales bacterium | reverse complement strand
CCTGCTCATACTCGGCTTGCTCGCAGTGGCCGGGGTGCTGGTATTCAATAAAGTACAGGAAATGCGCGCGCGGCGCGACGGCGCCAAGCGTTTTGGCTCGGCGCATCCAGACGTCTTGCTCGACGGCGGTGACGGCCCTGTCGGCGTGGTGCGCGCTGCTGCGGGTGGCTCTGACGCCGTTACCGATGCCGCCAATGCAGCTTTGCAGAGCGGCGAGGACGTGCGCATTGAGCCGGTCTGGACCGATCCGCCCGCTGCTGAGTCAGGCGAAGCCGCGCCAACCGCAGAAGCGCGTAGCCGTATGGGCAAGGTGGCAGCGACGGCTGCCGGGTTCGCCACGCCAGTGCTCGATCCGCGCATTGACTTTATCGCGGTCGTGAAGCTGGCCAAAACAGTGCCGGGCGCCCTGATCTTGGCGGGAATCGAAAAGTTTCCGCGCGGCCGCAATGTCGATGCCGATGGCTATCACGATTGGGCCGCAGCCTGGGAGGCGCTAAATCGCGATGCGGTCTACGAGAAAGTGCGTGTGGGCGTGCAGATATCTGATCGTGCCGGCCCCTTGCGCGTGGACGAATTGGAAACCTTCCAGCTCAATATTGCAAAATTGGGTGCGGCGCTGGGCGGCACGGTGGAATGGCCGGATGAGCAAAACCCGCTTACCCGTGCCGCCGAGCTCGACGCGTTTTGCGCGAGTGTCGATGTGCAGATCGGCATCAACGTTGTGGCGCTTGCCGCCCTCGCCGATACCAAGCTGCGAGGCCTCGCTGAAGCCAATGGGTTTACGCGGGAAGACGACGGCGTGTTCCGCCGCCGCGACGACGATGGTGCGGAAGTGCTCAGCATGAGGCAGGCGTCGCCCGGGGCCGTCTCGTTCACGCTCGATGTGCCGCGCGTGGCGCGCGAGGCCGCGGCGCTGGCATTGATGGCGCAATGCGCCAAGCGCTTTGCGGCAGGCGTCGACGGCAAGCTGGTCGACGATCAGGGCAAGCCACTCAATGATGCAGGTATCGCGGCGATCCAGAGCAGTCTCGCCACGATCTACGGACGCATGGAGGCGGCTGCCATGCCGGCCGGCAGCATGATTGCGCGGCGCGTGTTCAGTTGAACGCCCGCTGAGCGATTGCGTGGTGTTGTGTTGGTGACCGGTTGGCGCAATCAGCCATGAGCATAGTCGAACGTGCGCGCAGCTTGCGCGCGGAAATCGAGGCCCACAACCGCGCCTATTACGCCGATGACGCGCCGACCGTGCCTGACGCGGAATACGATCGCCTGTTCCGCGAGTTGCAATCCATCGAGGCGGCGCACCCGGAATTGCTGACGGCGGATTCGCCTACGCAGCGTGTCGGCGGTACGCCGAAGCCCGAGTTCTCCCAAGTGCAGCATCGCGTGCCGATGCTGTCGCTGGGCAATGCCTTTGGCGATGACGAGGTCGAAGCCTTCGACAAGCGGGTGCGTGAGGGGCTGGATTTAGCCGCAGTTGAGTACGCGGCAGAGCTCAAGTTCGATGGCCTCGCGATGAGCATCACCTACGAGAACGGCGTGCTGGTGCAGGCGGCGACACGCGGTGATGGCGAAACCGGCGAAGACGTCACGGCCAATGTACGCACCATCCGCGTGATCCCGCTCAAACTCGCGCTTGCGCATCCGCCGAAGTGGCTCGAAGTGCGCGGTGAAGTGCTGCTGTTCAAGGCCGATTTCGTTGATATGAACCAGCGCCAGCGCGAGGCCGGCGAGAAGGAATATGTCAATCCGCGCAATGCCGCTGCGGGTGCGCTGCGGCAGCTCGACTCGCGCGTCACGGCAAAGCGGCCTTTGCGTTTTTTCGCCTACGGCATCGGCGCCTGCGAAGCGGCGCTCAAGGTGGATGTATCCCAAGAATCGCACGCACCAACGGTTTTGGAGGGGGCCTCTGAATATCCTCACCCACCAAGGCATTCCGGCGCACTATCCAACATGCTTCCCGGCACGCACGCTGGCTTGCTCGACTGGTATGCGAGCATGGGCTTGCCGGTGTGCGATGAACGCGTCGTTGTGAAAGGCGCGGCCGGTCTGCTCGATTTCTTTCGGACCATCGGCGCCAAGCGCAGCACGTTGCCTTATGACATCGACGGTGTGGTCTACAAGGTCAACCGCTTCGACCAGCAGCAGACCCTCGGCTTTGTCTCGCGCGCGCCGCGCTTTGCGGTAGCCCACAAGTTTCCCGCGCAGGAAGAACTGACGGAAGTCCTCGACATCGAGGTGCAGGTCGGCCGCACCGGCGCGATCACGCCGGTGGCGCGGCTCAAGCCGGTGTTTGTCGGCGGCGTGACCGTGACCAACGCCACGCTGCACAACGAAGATGAGGTGCGCCGCAAAGACGTATGGCGCGGCGACACCGTGTTTGTGCGCCGCGCCGGCGACGTGATTCCCGAAGTGGTGATGGTGTCGCGGCCCGGCGCACGGCGTGAGCAAGACCGCTTTGTCATGCCGCTGCAATGCCCCGTCTGCCAGTCGGATGTGGTGCGCGAAGACGGCGAGGCGATTGCGCGCTGCACTGGCGGCCTGTTTTGCGCCGCCCAGCGCAAGCAGGCGTTGCTGCATTTTGCGCAGCGCCGCGCGCTTGATATTGAAGGCCTCGGTGACAAACTGGTTGATCAACTGGTCGATGCAGACGTCATCAAGACGCCCGCTGATTTGTTCAAGCTCGGCGTCGCCAGCCTCGCCGCGCTGGAGCGCATGGCCGAGAAGTCAGCGCAAAACGTGGTCGAAGCGATTGACAAGGCCAGGCGCACCACGCTGCCACGCTTTTTGTATGGCCTTGGTATTCGCCAAGTGGGCGAATCAACTGCGAAGGACCTGGCGCGCCATTTCGGCCAGATCGACGCGATCATGCAGGCCTCGGAGGAACAACTGTTATTGGTTCCCGATGTCGGGCCGGTCGTGGCCGCATCCATCGCGCGATTTTTTCAACAGCCGCATAATCGCGAGGTGGTGGAGCAGTTACGTGCAGCCGGCGTGACCTGGGAGGAGGGTGAGCCACAGGCACTCGCCACCAGCGCGCTAGCGGGCAAGACTTTTGTGCTCACCGGCACGCTGCCGTCGCTATCGCGCGAAACAGCCAAGGAACGGATTGAAGCGAAGGGCGGCAAAGTGGCGGGGTCGGTGTCAAAGAAGACAGATTACGTGGTGGCCGGCGCAGAAGCGGGCAGCAAGCTCGTCAAAGCGCAAGAGCTTGGGGTCACCGTGCTCGATGAAGAAGGTTTGCATAAAGTGTTGAACGACGCATGAAAAAAATTCGCAAGGCGATATTCCCGGTAGCAGGATTGGGATCGCGTTTTCTGCCGGCCACCAAGGCGACGCCGAAAGAAATGCTGCCAATTGTCGACAAGCCGCTGATCCAGTTCGCGGTTGAGGAAGCGGTGGCCGCCGGTCTCACCGACATGATTTTTGTGACCGGGCGCACCAAGCGCATCATCGAAGACCATTTCGACAAGGCCTATGAACTGGAGTCGGAGCTTGCGGCCAAGAACAAGACCGAACTGCTGCGCATCGTGCAAAGCGTGGTGCCCAAACATGTGAACTGTATTTACATTCGCCAGGCAGAACCGCTGGGTCTCGGCCATGCCGTGCTGTGCGCCAAAGACATCGTCGATGAAGAACCCTGCGCAGTGATACTGGCCGATGATTTGATTGACCATCAACCTGGCGCGCTCAAACAAATGGTCGACGTGTTCAACGCGCGTGGCGGCAGCGTGCTCGGGGTGGAAGACGTGCCCAAGGCCAACACGCGCTCCTATGGCGTCGTCAGCGGCACGCAACTCGATGCGCGCACGGAAAGAGTGACGGCGATTGTCGAGAAGCCCGCGCCCGAAGTGGCACCTTTACGCAAGAGTCCTGCCGGGGATGTCGCGCTGGCGGTGGTGGGGCGCTATATTTTGACGCCGAAAATTTTTGAATTACTGGAACAAGTCACGGCCGGCGCAGGGGGCGAGATTCAACTGACCGACGGCATCAGCGCGCTGCTCGCGCATGAGGCGGTATTTGCCTACCGCTTTGAAGGCACGCGGTATGACTGCGGCTCGAAATTGGGCTATCTCAAAGCGACTGTCGATTTTGCGCGCAAGCACCCGGAAGTCGCGCCGGAGTTTGAGGCGTATCTGGCGACGCTGAGGGGTTTGAACGTATGAATGATTCCGCGCAGGCCGCAAGCATTCTTGCGCGGGCCGATTGCCTCGTCGGCGCCGCCGATTGCCGCGTCGCGCTCGAATGTGTTGCGCGGGAGATCAAGACTGCGGCAGGCGATGAGTTTCCCCTCGTGCTCGCCGTCATGGGCGGTGCGGTGGTGTTCGCCGGGCAGTTGCTGCCCCTGCTCGACTTTCCGCTGGAGTTCGATTACCTGCATGTCTCGCGTTATGGCAGCAAGACTAGTGGCGGCACACTCACGTGGAACGTGGAGCCGAAAGAAAACGTCAGGGGCCGCACGGTGATCGTGCTTGATGACATTCTCGACGAAGGCGAAACCATGCACGCGATCCGCGAACGGGTGCTCGCGCTCGGCGCAGCCCGCTTTCTGGCGGCGGTGTTTTGCGAAAAGAAGCTCGATAAAGCGAAACCGATCCGCGCCGATTTTGTTGGGATGACCGTGCCCAACCGCTATGTGTTTGGCTATGGCATGGACGTATCGGGGCTGTGGCGCAATCTGCCTGCGATCTACGCTTTGCGTGGCAAATAAATACGGGACAACGAGAACATGATCGCAATCATCGGCGGCAGCGGCCTCACCAATTTGGCGACGCTGGCTGTGACGCGGCGCGAAGTGATGCGCACGCCCTACGGCGAGCCATCCGGGGCGCTCACCTTTGGCACGCTGGCGGGGCATGACATCGTGTTCCTCGCACGCCACGGCTACGGGCACACGATTCCACCGCACGAGATCAACTACCGCGCCAATCTGTGGGCGCTCAAGGAAGCTGGCATCAAGCAGGTGATTGCGGTCGCCTCCGTCGGCGGTATCCGCGATTATTTCGGCCCGGGCACGCTGGTGGTGCCGGATCAGATCATCGACTACAGCTACGGGCGCAAGCACACCTACTTTGAAGGCCCGGATGCGCCGGTGACCCACATTGACTTTACCTGGCCGTATGCCAAAAGCCTGCGCGCGCGTCTGCTCGCCGCAGCCAAGGCAGCGGGAGAAACCGTGCATGACGGTGGTGTCTACGGCAACACCCAGGGGCCGCGTCTGGAGAGCGCCGCAGAAATCGCACGCCTGGAGCGCGATGGCTGCGATCTGGTCGGCATGACCGGCATGCCCGAGACCGCATTGGCGCGCGAATTGGGGCTCGAGTACGCCTGCCTCTCGGTCGTGGTGAATCACTCGGCCGGCAAGGGTGACAGCGCGCAGGAAATTTCGGTCGAGCATCTGGGCGAAGTGATGAAGCAGGCGATGTCGCGCGTGCAGCGCGTTCTTGAGCGCACGGTGGCACCGGCGTAGCGCGCGTAGCACCAAGAGTCAATGGAGGGCAACGCATGATCAGACCAATCCTGAAAATGGGCGCAGCGAGCCTGTTCGAGCCATCGACAAAAGTCGAGCGTTACGGCACCCCTGAATTGAACGCGCTGCTCGATGACCTGCGCGACACGATGCACGTTGCCAATGGGGCCGGCATCGCCGCTCCGCAGATCGGCGTCAATCTGCAAGTGGTGATTTTCGGCGCAGACAACATCAACCCGCGCTATCCCGACGCGCCACTGATACCGCGTACCGTATTGATCAATCCGGTGATTACGCCGCAAGGCGGCGAGACCGAGGAGGGCTGGGAGGGTTGCCTGTCAGTCCCCGGCATGCGTGGCATGGTGCCGCGCGCGCTGCGTATTCACTACACCGGGTTTGACGAACACGGCAATGCCATCGAGCGCGAGGCCGAAGGGTTTCACGCGCGCGTGGTGCAGCACGAATGCGATCACCTGTGGGGCGTGCTGTATCCGATGCGGATTCGCGACATGAGCAAGTTCGGGTTTACGTCAGTGCTGTTTCCCGAGCTTGATGACAACGAAGAATAATGGGGTCAGACCCTTTTTTTGGCTTTTTTGGAGAAGCTGATTTGACCAACCCCCGCTGGAAACAACGCCCCGACGGCTCGACCTGGGGCGACTACGGCCCTGACGATCAACTCGGCCGCCTCAACCTGCTCACGCCCGAACGCGTGCGCCGTGCCGCGCTGGAGATTCGCGAGGGCCACTCGTTTTGTCTGTCGATTCCGCTCGACTACCCCGGCGGCAACAAGATCAATCCGCGCCGCTTCGGCCCCACGCTCAAGCCGACCCTGCGCGAGGGCAAACCGATGTTCAGCTTCCCCATCGAGCGCGCCGATGCGCAAAACACCGACGTTATCAGCGACGACGCCGCGCTGATTTGCCTGCAATACTCGACCCAATGGGATTCCTTTGCCCACGTCGGTGCCTGGTTTGATGCCGATGCCGATGGCATCGAAGAGAAGGTGTACTACAACGGCTATCGCGCCGACATCGAAATTTGCGGCCCGAAACGTTACGACGCCCTAAGCCGTGGCGGCATGGATCACGATTGCGGCGACCACATCGGCGCCAAGCAACTCGGCATCGAAAACTTTGCCGTCAAAGGCATTCAAGGGCGTGGCGTGGTGGTCAATCTGCGCCGGCACTTCGGCGACAAGCGCACCAAGGTCGGCTACGACGACCTGATGCGCGTCTTCGATGCCGACAAGATCGAGGTCGAGGAGGGTGACATTGTGCTGCTCTACACCGGCTGGACCGATCTCGTCATGGGCATGAACAAAGACCCCGACATGGACATCCTCGACAACGCCTGTGCGGCGCTTGAAGGGCGTGACGACAAGCTGCTGCAATGGATCAGCAGCAGCGGCATCGCCGCGCTGTGTGCGGACAACTACGCCGTCGAGCACCTGCCCGCCACGCCCGCACCGGGCCGCAGACCCGGCCTGCCGTTGCACCAACACTGCCTGTTCAAACTCGGCGTACCGCTGGCCGAGATCATGTGGCTCAAGGACTTGGCCGAATGGCTTGACACAAACAAACGCTCGCGTTGCTTCTTCACCGGCCCGCCGCTGCGACTGCCAGGCGCGGTCGGGTCGCCGATGACGCCGGTGGCTACTGTGTAGTGTCGTCAAGCTGCGCAGACATTGCGCGTACCTGCATCGCGCAAGTTTTCGCTGCACATCAGGTTACCTACTGCCCGCCCCAAGCCGTCGCCGTAACGCGCTTGCGATAGCGCCCGGCAAACGCGGCGCCGCACGCGCCCTGCGTGGCCAGCGTCAACTCGTCATCACCAAAGGTGATCTCGATGCGGCAGTCCTGCACCGGCGCGGGTGGCGCGCTGATGAAGGCGGGGGCGAACGACACACTGCGGTCATGGAGCGCAATCGCAGGACGTGCCTGCGCATCGCTGCCCGCGGGCACGACATGGTTGTCCGCCTCGCCGCGCGCGGGTGGTGCCCACGCGAAGGTATGGCGCACCAGGCCAGATGTCTTCACGTGGCCCTGCACCGACACACGCGCCGGGGCGTCAATATCGACCTCGACTTGGACCGCCAAATCCTCGTCGTGCTCATAGCGGCCTTCGAGTGCTAGCAGGGGATGGTTGAGCCAGGCGAGATGGCGCTGATAGTCTTCCGTGAGCGCATCGACCGTGCGGTCATACAACCCGCGCTGGCGCCGCCAGGCGCTGTGACGCTCGCGCAGATGGGCATAGCGCACCACACTGGCACCGGCGATGCGCGTGCCGTAGGTTTCCGATACTTGTAAGTCGAGTGTCGAGAGTGCGGCATCAGCGCAGATCATGCGGTTGAGTTTGGTGCGCGCCTTGTTGCAATCGAAACTGGCTGCCTGCGCTGTGGAGGCGCCGGGCGCAAGTATTGCGGCGATCAGCGCTAGAGCGGGCCACCAGGCGCGGGAACGGAAGTTAGGACGCATCCCGCATCAACGCGCGAAGCTTGGCGGCGGTTGGCGCGTACACCACGCCTTTTTCCGTAATCAGGGCAGTGACCAGGCGCGCCGGGGTGACATCAAACGCCGGGTTGGCGACGCGCACGTCGCGCGGTGCCCACATCTTGCCGGCGTGGCCCACCACTTCGGCGCGTCCGCGTTCTTCAATCGGAATCAGCTTGCCGTGCGGTGTCTTCAGGTCGATGGTCGAGAGCGGGCAGGCGACGTAAAACGGAATGCCATGCGCCCGCGCCAGCACCGCCACTGCGTAGGTGCCGATCTTGTTGGCGACATCGCCATTGGCCGCGACGCGGTCGGTGCCGACCACGACGGCGTCGATCTCGCCGCGCTGCATGAAGTGCGCGGCCATGTTGTCGGTGATGAGCGTGACCGGAATGTTGTCCTGCATCAGCTCCCACGCGGTGAGGCGCGCGCCTTGCAGGAAGGGGCGGGTCTCATCGACCCAGACATTGCTGAGATGTTTTCGGGCGGCGCGGATCACGCCGAGCGCGGTGCCGTAGTCGGCGGTGGCGAGCGCGCCTGCGTTGCAGTGGGTGAGTACGCGTGCGCGCGGCGGCGTGGCGCTGCGCTGGCTGCGGCTTACGTTGCCGCGCTGGTTATCACGGGCCGCCGCTGCAATCAGCGGCGCGCCGTGGCGGCCCATCGCGCGGTTGATGCGAATGTCTTCGGCGTGAATTGCAACGGCGAGGCGCGCCAGTTTGGCCGCCAGCCTGACACCGGCGGAAACACCTGCATCGCGATGCGCATCGACCGCACGCCGCATGCGCGCCAGTGCCCAGAACAGATTGACGGCAGTCGGGCGGCTTGCGGCCAACACGTCAAAAGCCTTGGTGAGAGCGGCTCTACGGGCCGCATCGCCAAGACCCTTGGTGCGTGCGGCTTCCAGCGCGATGCCGAATGCAGCAGCACAGCCGATGGCGGGTGCGCCGCGCACCACCATGGTCTTGATGGCGCGTGCGGTTTGTGCAGCGTTGATGCAGCGCACATCGCGCACCATGCGCGGCAGGATGCGCTGGTCGATCAGGTAGAGGGCCGGGCCGCCTTGGGCGGCAGCGTCGCTGGCGGACCAGCGCAAGGTGGGGTGGCGCTTCATCGTGTTCGCCCAAGCGCGCAAGGCGTGTATTGGGAGCGGTGTTTGCAGAGCGGCAATTATAATTTCCGGGTGACATCCTCGACTCTGATTGCGGGCCCGAACCCGGTTTTTTCGCCCAAGACGTGTGCTTTGCCGCCGATGCCACCCGGCTTTTCGCTCGTGACCGGTGCCTGGGAGGCTCTCAAGCCCGCCGCACGCGCAGTGCGCCACGCGGTGTTTGTGATCGAGCAACAGATTCCCATCGCGCTGGAATGGGACGAGTGGGATGATCCCTCGCTGCATGCGGTAGTGTTCGACGCGCAGCAGCAGCCCATCGGCACGGGACGCTTGCTGCCCTCAGCGTTTGACAAAGCGTCACCCCACACCGGCCACATCGGCCGAATGGCGGTGCTGGCGCCGGCGCGGCGCAGCGGCATTGGCGGCGCGCTGTTGCAGGCGCTGATGCAGGCGGCCCCGGCGCAAGGATTCCGCAGCATCGTGCTGCACGCGCAGAGCTATGTCGCGCCGTTTTACGCGCGCCACGGCTATGTGATTGAGGGCGAGGAATTCATCGAGGCCGGCATCCTCCATCGCACCATGCGTGCGGCGCTATTGCCAGACGGTGCGCCGCCATCGAACGGCACGCCGCCATCGAACGGCACGGCGCAGCGGGCTGGTTCGGTGGGTCAGACCGGCACGGTGCCAGCGGCGTGATTACCGACCCGGTGTTCTATCTGCTTGCCGTCATCGGCGTGCTTCTCACCGGCATTTCCAAGGGCGGTTTCGCCGGGGCCTTCGGCGGCCTCGCGGTCGCGCTGATGTGTCTGCGCGTCGCGCCACAGCAGGCGGTGGCCATCATGCTGCCAGTGCTGCTGGCGATGGATGCTTTTGGCCTTTACGCCTTCTTTCGCAAGATCGACCGCAAGGTGCTGTTGTCGTTGTTGCCCGGCGGCATCGCCGGTACTGTGCTCGGCACCGTCACCTTTGGCCAACTCGATGTCAATCACGTGCGCCTGGTGGTGGGCATCGTCGCGGTGTCATTTCCGCTCATGGTGTGGCTCAAGATCGGCGCCAAGCGCGCGCCTGCGCAGGTGCATCACGGCAAAGCCCTGGCGTGCGGTGCCGCAGCGGGCTATAGCAGCTTTGTTGCCCACGTGGGTGCCCCGCCGGCGCTGCTCTATCTGATGCCCCTGCAACTGGACAAGCAGCGTCTGATCGCCACCAACGCGGTGTTCTTCGCGTTTCTCAACATCATCAAGATTCCGCCGTATTGGGCGCTCGGGCAGTTCTCGCTCGCCAATCTGTCCACGGCATTGGTGCTCTGTCTGCTTGCGCCCGTGGGGATCCGCATAGGCGTGTGGCTGCAGGGGCGCATTTCGACTGAAACCGTGTATCGCGTGGGCCGCATCGGCTTGTTTTGCACTGGCTGCAAGCTGATCTTTGATGCGGTGGCAGGCCAGTTGGCCTGATCAAGTCCGCTACGCCGCTGGTCGCGGCGCAGCACGGAGACTCTCGACGCAGACATTTCACGCTTGATTGTTGACTATGCATAGAATAAAATAAATGCAAATATTCAATTCCGGCGAGGATTTCCATGAAAGTCACTTTTCACCAATTGGCCGTGTTCGAATGCGTCGCCAGACGCTTGAGTTTTACGCGCGCCGCCGAAGAGTTGTCGCTCTCGCAGCCGACTGTATCGGCGCAGGTGCGTCAACTGAGCGAAGAGGTCGGCCTGCCGCTGTTTGAGCAGATCGGCAAGACCATCAGCCTGACCGACGCCGGGCGCGAGCTGCTGGCGAGCTCGCGCCAGTTGTTTCATACCTGGTCGCGTTTTGAGATGACGGTGGCCAATCTGCGCGGCCTCAAGAGCGGCCGCCTCACGGTCGCCTGCGCCACCACGGCCAAGTACTTCACGCCCGATCTGCTCGGCCCGTTTTGCGCAACCTATCCGGAAATTGATGTCGGCCTGACCATCGTCAATCACGATGGCCTGGTGGAGCGTCTGCGGCGCAACGCTGATGACCTCACCATCATGACCCTGCCACCGCCAGATCTGGATTTGGAAGGCACGCCGTTTCGCGCCAATCCGCTGGTGGTGGTGGCGCCGGTCACCCATCCGCTCGCCGGGCGGCGCAACATTCCGCTGGCGAGCCTCAAGGCGGAGCGTTTCATTTACCGCGAGCCGGGGTCAGGCACGCGCGCGCGCGTCGATCAGTTCTTTGAAAGTGCCGGGTTTGTGCCGAGTATCCGTATGGAACTGGGCAGCAACGAGGCGATCAAGCATGTCGTCGCGGCCGGCTTGGGCATCAGCGTGTTGTCGCAGTTCGCCCTCGACGTCGACCCGGCGCTGGATCGCCTGACAGTGCTCGATGTGGTGGGCTTTCCGGTGTCTGATGAATGGGTGATGGTCTATCCACGCGGCAAGCGTTTGTCACCCTTGGCGCAGGCGTTCTACGACCATGTGGTAGCGCAGGCGGCGCGTGACGCTGCCGGGGAGGCGCCGGCCAAGTCTGCCGCTGCCGGAGTCTCTGGCGCACGGGAGAAGCGCCGTGGATAGAATCTGGCTGGGTTTCACCAGGCGCGGGTGCACCCGGCTTGCGCCATTCGGGGCCGCCAGATTCGGCAGCATCGCGCAGCAAAACTTGGCGCGGCGCGCGGCCTTCATTGGCGGTGGTGTGCTGCTGACCGGCGCGGCACACGCGGCCGGTGGTGGCGAAACTGCTGACACGTTTCTCTGGATCGTCCTGTTTTTGGTCGCGGCACGGTTGGGCGGATTGGTCGAACGCCTCGGCCAGCCCGGCGTGCTCGGTGAGTTACTGGCCGGCATCGTGCTGGGCAATCTCGGCTTGCTCGGCTTTGGTGGCATCGACGCTCTCAAGACCGACGCGTTGGTGTCGTTCATCGCGCATCTCGGCGTCGTCATTCTGCTGCTGCAAGTAGGCTTGGAGTCCAACCTCAAAGAGCTCGCTGCCGTGGGCTGGCGCGCGCTGGCGGTGGCCACGGTGGGCGTGGTGGTGCCGTTTGGCCTTGGCACCTGGGTGGTCGGCCCATGGCTGCTGCCGGGCCTCGATTTCAAGGCATATCTGTTTCTTGGTGCCGCCTTGTCGGCTACTTCGGTCGGAATCACCGGGCGCGTGTTTCGTGACATGAACCGCCTTTCCTCTGTGGAAGCGCGCGTGGTGCTCGGTGCCGCCGTGATTGACGATGTGATGGGGCTGATCATCCTCGCCGTGCTGTCTGCACTGGTCAAGGATGGTGCCATCAGCACCGGTGCGGTCGTGTGGACGATTGCCGAGGCGATCCTGTTTCTGGCCGGTGCCATTGCGCTCGGGCGTTTGATCGCCCCGCGCCTGTCGCGCGTGATCGCGGCGGCAGATGCCGGGGCTGGCATGAAGTTCACGCTGGTGATTTGCCTGGGTTTGTTTTTGGCGTGGCTCGCGCAAGCGATTGGCCTCGCGTCGATCGTTGGCGCCTTTGCTGCCGGTCTGGTGCTGGAGCCTGCCATGCTGCGCCATTTCTCCGAGCCTGCAGTGGCCCGCGACGTGCGGGCGTTGATGGAGGCCGAGGGGGCGGGCGCGAGTGCCCGCACCGAAGCCGTGATTGCCCGTCTCGATGACTATGCCGCGCACCACCACCGCAGTTTGGTCGATCCGGTGGGCTATTTGTTCGTGCCGATCTTCTTTGTCTATACCGGGATGCAGGTCAATCTGGCCAGTTTTGCCGATCCGCGCATTCTCTTCACCGCGCTCGGCATCACCCTGGCGGCAGTGGTGGGCAAGCTGGCGTCGGGCCTCGTGGCAGGCACCGCGGACAAATGGCTGGTCGGCTGGGGCATGGTGCCACGGGGCGAGGTCGGCCTCATCTTCGCCATGGTGGGGCGCGAACTGGGGGTGATTGATGACAGCGTGTTCTCGGTCATTGTCATCATGGTGGTGTTGACGACACTGGTCACGCCCCCGGTATTGCAGGCCCTGCTGCGACGGACGAAAGTGCCAGTGGCGGCTTGATGGCGGCCAGAACGAGGTCTGAACAAGATCAGAACGAGGCCTGATGGCGCGTGATGGTAAAAAATATCTAATAAATGTATTGACAAGCAGTAATTGATTCAATAATATCTATTCATTGCTCCACGTTGCTGCCCGGTTCGCCGAGTAGTGGCGCCAAGGGGAGTAGCTCACACGGACAATGCAAATTGTCCTTCGGTTTGCCCGTCAATACGCGCCGCACGCAGTGCAGCGCCGGGCCAGCCGGCAGCCTTCCAAAAGCTGCGAGCAAGACCTTGATGACCGGCTGTGCCGGCTTCGAGGTCTTGCCCATCCTCCAGCCGCACCGCCTGATCAGGGGTCTTGCCGTCCATCTTCGGGCTGGAGGAGTCTTTCGTGGATATACTTTCATTGCAATTTCTCTATGCACTTGGCGCAATCATACTGATTGACCTTGTGCTCGCCGGTGACAACGCCATCGTCATCGCCCTCGCTGCGCGGCGCCTGCCGCCGCATCTGCAAAAGCGCGCCATTATGTGGGGTACCGTTGGTGCCATCGCCGTTCGCACGTTGATGACCGTGGTCGTAGTTTGGCTACTCAAAGTACCGGGGCTGCTGCTGCTCGGTGGTACCTTGCTGCTGTGGATTGCCGTCAAGCTGCTCGCGCCGCAAGAAGCGCCGGGCGAGGGTGAGCACGGTGCTGCCAACAGTTTCTGGGGTGCGATGAAGACCATCGTCGTCGCCGACGCCGTGATGGGTCTGGACAACGTGTTGGCAGTCGCTGGCGCAGCGCACGGCAACTTCCTGCTGGTGGTGCTCGGCCTGTTGATCAGCATCCCGATTGTGGTCTGGGGTTCGACGCTCATCCTCAAATGGGTCGAGCGCTTTCCCATCATCATCTACGCCGGTGCTGCCGTGCTGGCCTGGACCGCTGCCAAGATGATGCTCGGCGAGCCGCTGGTCAAGGAGTTTATTGAACCGGTAGCCGGCTACGCCTGGCTCGCCCAAGTGCTGGCGATTGCTGGCGTGCTCGGGATTGGCTACATGATGAACCTGCGTAACCGCACTGCGCCTGAGCTTGGCACGGAGTCCACGGTTGGCTCAGTGCCCGCTCTTGGCCCGGTGCCTTCGATTGACACGGCAGCAGCACCTGTGCTCGCCACCGCTGCTTCACCGCTTACCGCCCTTGCAACACCCGCCGGCGCAATCGCGTCTGCGGTTTCACTTAAGGAGATCGCCGTCATGAACCATGCACCTGCGCTGTCCGTTGCCGATGTTTCCGGAGTTGCCGCTGTATCCGAGTTTGCCAAGGCGGGCTCTGGGTATTCCATCTACGCCCAGCCGGCCTTGAGCGCCATGCCCTCGGTGTTGTTGCCGGTCAATGATTCACCCTCTGCCCTGGCCGCCATCTCGCGCTTTATCTCGTCCACGCCGCGCGGCACGCAGCTGCAAGTGCACGTTGCCCACGTGGTGCCGGGCATGCACCGCCACATTACGCGTCATTTGCCCGCTGGGTCGGTCGCGCGCTTTGGTGCGGCACGTGCAGCGGCTCTTGCCCCGGCCATGCGCATGCAGGAGGTCGCCGGGTTTCAGGCGCAGGTGCA
>JANNCZ010000898.1:0-1731 GCA_031387185.1 Burkholderiales bacterium | reverse complement strand
GCCGGCAGCGGTGACTCAGGCGGTGCGGCATCTATACGGGTGAGCGCCGCACGCATCTGCGCGGCGCCCGCTTCCTGATCACCTTCCGCGAAGTCGATATGCGCCAGTCGAGCAAGGTATGCCGCGACACTCTCGTGATCGACGGCGCTGCCGGCCGGCTGCTTGGCACGTTCGAGCTTGGCCTCGAAGTAGTCTCGTGGTGTCGTCTTGATGACCACCCAGTTGTTCTGCGGCGTATGCCAGAACAACCAGTCGTACCGATCGGGGTCGCGGTTCAACCCGGACACGCCGGCCTTCAGGCCCACAAATTCCGAGCGGGTTGCCAGTACATCACCTTCCAGCGCGCGGAAGATCGACAGCGCTTCTGTGCGTGGGTCTGCCGTGGTTGGCTGGAACTGCACCATGAGGAGCGTCGCGCCAACGCGCGCGCTGGGCACCAGAAACGTGTCCATGTCTGCGTAGCCCAGCGCCGCGATTCGAGCGAGCAACTGAACATCAAGCGGGTACCGGCGGGCTGTACTGAGCAGCCCGTCGGTGTCCATGACGCGGCTGTCTGACCGCTCGCGCAGACGCAACTGCACAGACTTCGGGAGTATGGACGTTGGGTCAGGCGCCACGATCGGTGCTTCGGGGTCCGCCTCCGGAGCGGCACTCTGCGCCCTTGAGGCGAGCGCGCATGTGCTGAAGATCGCGGCGATCAGCACAGCTCGAGATACGCGGCCTCGCGGGTTGATCGTGCTTCGCATGCTCAGGCAGATCCTCCGTGGCTGAACGAGCCTGCGCAGCATGGCACGGCTCACGTGGTCTGCACCAGCCAACATGAGAATGGCCGTGTTGCTGGAGAGGCTCTGATGTATCCGTCGGATCGGATAGTCGGAGGCACCTTGGTCACCGCTTGGCCACTGTGCGCATGGCTGCGCAGAATCTCAGCGCGGCCGATCAATTCTGTTGGAACATCGCGCTGGCCCTGCAGTGCCAGCGCGATGACGCCATCAGCACATCGACAAGATCAGTGCGCGGCGTTGACTGCGGGCGTGACACCAACTGGCGCTTCACCGGCTGCGACAGCCGCAGCGGCGGCCGCCCCAGCTGCAATCACGCCGTCGTTTGCGACAGCGGTGTCGTCCACCAACATGGCAGCTCTGCCTGTAGAAGCGCCTACGGTCTCCGCACCAGCTGACTCCATCGGCGGTGCTTGCACTGCGCCTTCGCCGGCCGCCGCTTCACTTGCGGCTGCATTCGCATCGACTGTTGGCGCTGTGCTGCTGCTCTTGAACAGATCACACCCTGCGAGACCCAACGTTGCCACTGCAAGAACTGCTACCAGCTTGTTCATCGTCATCGCTCCTGTGTTGTAGAACCCGGTTTTCCCGGGCAACTTGATCAGAGCGGACGGCTGAACTCGCGACAAGCGCGTGCATGGCGCTGCGCGCTGCATTCTTGTCTCCTTTTGGTGATTGGTTAGTATCTATATTTTATCAGACAGCCAATCCGAAAAATGACTCCAATTTATGCAGAGGCGCGCCAGGTCTTTTGTGATTAATTTTTTTATCCATGCTGTTTGGGTTCGTAAATCGCAACTATTTTTTAGAGACTGTTTCTTAAAGGTTTTTTCACCACTGAGATCGCCAAGGGACTGGAAATTAATAACTTCCGTCATGGCGAGGAGGATGCGCTTCCCGACGAAGCATCTCC
The DNA here is from genome assembly GCA_031387185.1 of Burkholderiales bacterium. Classification (GTDB taxonomy): domain Bacteria; phylum Pseudomonadota; class Gammaproteobacteria; order Burkholderiales; family JAEUOS01; genus CANJDH01. The sequence goes on along the minus strand of JANNCZ010000898.1, from coordinate 36 downwards.
GTGTTGTAGTGGGGATTGCTTCGGGCAAAGAACAAG
>JANNCZ010000870.1:0-3921 GCA_031387185.1 Burkholderiales bacterium | reverse complement strand
CTGGAATTCGTCACGCTGAAGGTTGAATCCGCAGGTGAGTCTGCCGGTGAGTCTGCCGGTAAGTCCGCCGGTGAGTCTGCCGGTAAGTCCGCCGGTGAGCACCCGGTTGTGGTCACGCTGCGCGATGCGGCCAGCGGCTCGGAGACCACCGTGCGTGCCAAGTATGTGGTTGGCTGCGACGGCGCACGCAGCCTGGTGCGTGATGCAATCGGCGCTGTGCCGGGCGGTGACTTCGCCAACCACGCCTGGGGCGTGGTGGACATGCTGGCCGTCACCGACTTCCCGGACATCCGGCTCAAAGCCGCGATCCAGTCGGCAGATGAAGGCAACATCCTGCTGATCCCGCGCGAGGGCGGCTACCTGGTGCGGCTCTACGTCGACCTCGGCGAGATCGACCCCAACAAGCGCGAAGCGTTCCGCGACCAGCACACGCAAGAGAGCGTGATCGCGGCGGCGCAGCGGGTACTGCGCCCCTATACGCTCGACGTGAAAAGCGTGGTGTGGTTCGCGGTGTACCAGGTTGGCCAGCGCGTCACCGACCGGTTCGACGATGTCCCCGCTGGACAGGGCGAGGCCGCAGGTGAGGCCACAGCGCGCCTGCCGCGCGTCTTCATCGCCGGCGACGCCTGCCACACGCACAGCGCCAAGGCCGGCCAGGGCATGAACGTGTCGATGCAGGACGCCTTCAATCTCGGCTGGAAACTCGCCGCCGTGCTCGAGGGACGCGCCGGGCCGGCATTGCTGCGCACCTACTCCATCGAACGTCATGCCATTGCCAAGGAGTTGATCGACTTCGACAAGGAGTGGTCGAAGATCATGGCGTCGCCCCCGAAGGATCCGCAGCACCCGGAACTCGGTGGCGTTGATCCGCAGGAGCTGCAGGCCTACTTCGTCAAATCGGGCCGCTACACGGCGGGCGTTGCGACACGCTACGCACCGACGACGGTGCTGACGGCCTCGGCGACCCACCAGGACCTCGCCAAGGGCTTCACGATCGGCATGCGTTTCCACTCGGCGCCGGTGGTGCGCCTCGCCGACGCCAAGCCGGTGCAGCTCGGCCACGCCGCGCGTGCCGATGGCGCCTGGCGTCTCTATGCGTTTGCCGATGCGGGCGCGGCGCGGCTGCGCGCGCTCACCACATTTCTGGCCGAGTCACCCAATTCACCCGTCCGCCGCTTCACTCCCGCAAGTGCCGACATTGACAGCGTAATCGACCTGCGCGCAGTGTTTCAGCAGGCACACCGAGACCTCAAGGTGCAGGAACTGCCGCCGCTGTTGCTGCCACGCAAGGGCTGCTTTGGCCTCATCGATTACGAAAAGGCCTACTGCCCTGACTTGAAGGACGGCCCCGACGTCTTCGACTTGCGCGGCATCGAGCGAGCGCGCGGGGCGATGGTGGTTGTGCGCCCGGACCAGTACGTTGCGAACGTGCTGCCGCTGGATGCGCATGACGCGCTTACCGCCTTCTTCGGTCAATTCCTGCTCGACCAGCACTAGAAAATCCGTGCTGGCGTGCGCCGAAAACCCTTGGTGGGAGCGGCTCTCAGGCCACATGCTCCCGGGAGGCGCATGGAATGGACGTGAGCGCGCGGGACGCCGGCGCTTTTTGACGCCCCCGCATCCGCTGCGCACGCCGGCTCAAGGTCCCGTTTTCAGGCGCGCCACCCAATACGCCGGTTCACGAGAAAGATGGGCCACCGCATGCACCACCGTTTCAGTCTCGCCGGGCAAATAGATCACGGCAAATGGAAAACCTTCCACCAACATGCGCCGCGAGCCGCCAATGCCTGGCTTACCGTGCAAGGGAAACTGAGCCAATCGCCTGAAGGCGGCAGTGACCGCCCGGCGGAATCGGCCGCCCAAGCCATTGCGTATCGCCTCGTAATAGGCGACCTCTTTGACGAACTCCTGCCGCGCAGCAGCACCAAGCCGGACTTTATTCACGGCGCAATGCGTCGGGCTTCCTCAAGCACTTCGTCGAGATCATAGGTCTCCATCTCGCCGCGTCTCCAGGCTTCGATGCGCCGCTCGATCTCCCGATCCCAGGCCGCTTCAATCTCTGGTGCGGGTGGCTCAACCAGAGACTTCAGCAGCAACTCGACGAGCCGCTCGCGCTCGTGCGGCGCAAGACTCTGCCCGCGCTCGGCAAGTTCAAGGACTGGATCAGACATGGGGTCTCCTCGATAGTTCTTTGTATCTTATAACCGTGTCCGCAAGGTAAACGCTATTCATGAATAGCGCACTTGTTTCAACTTTTGCAACAGTCGGCACATCATACGCGGCCCTCAATACACCCCAGTGCAAGCATTTGGATGTTTCGTCATGCGTAGAGATTTTGCCGAGCTTGCACTGCAAACTTACGGCGGGAGTTGCAAGGCCCCGCGCACGATTTCGCGCAACGCGGCAAACGAGGGTTCGAGCGCCTGCGCGCTGGTGTTGAGCGTGAACTCGGCCTTGGAGTAAAACGCCGCGCGCCCGGCGAGGATGCGCTTCAAGTCTTCCATCGCCTCGCGGCTGGCCGCCATCGGGCGCAGATCGCCCTGCGCAGCGACGCGCTGCATGTGGTGTTCGGGGTCGGCCTGCAGCCAGACCGTGGTGCAGTGCGCGAGCAACTGGTTGAAGGTGGCGGCGTCGGATACCAGGCCACCGGGAATCGCCAGCACTGCCTCGGGATAGATCTGGATCGCTTCTTCGAGCGCGCGCCGCTCGTAGCGGCGGTAGGCGTTGACGCCGTACAGCGCCTGGATTTCGGCAACGCTGCAGCCGGCGAATTTTTCGATCTCGCCGGAGAGTTCGACAAACGGAAAGCCGAGGTCATCGGCGAGCATTTGTCCGAGGGTGGACTTGCCCGCGCCGCGCAGGCCGATCAGCGCCACGCGCGGGCTGCGCGCGGCATTGCCGCCGCCGGTGCCGAGCAATTCGCCCACGGCCACGCGCGCGCGGCGCAGCGTGGCGTCGTCACGATGCTCCAGCAATTCGCGCAGCATCAGCCACTCGGGCGATGAGGTGGTCACGTCGCCAACCAGTTCGGCGAGTGAACAATGCAGTGCGCCGGCCACTTGCAGGAGCACGATGATCGAGGCGTTGCCGACGCCGTATTCGAGATTGGCCCAGTGGCGTTCCGACACATCTGCCGCCAGCGCAGCCGCCTTGCGCGTCATGCCCTGGCGTGCGCGCAGGTTGCGTACACGCTCGCCCAGGCCTTCGAGGAATGGGTGCTTGGCGGGGCCACCTGCAACCGGCACTGTGACCGGGACCGGGACCGAAGCAAGTGCTGTCTTGGCCGCTTTGCCCGCTTTGGCCGCTTTGCCCGCTTTGGTAATGGCGGCAGACGCCCCGGCAGCAGCAACATGGGTGCGAGCAATGACAGCGGCACGAGGTATGCGAGCGGGGGGTACGCGAACGGGGCGACCTGCTTTGGGCATCGTGTGATTGGCTGGGTTGCGGGCGGGATTACGGGGACGGTGCGACAATTTATGCAATATATTGCTTGACATGAGAATTATTGTGCATTAACATTCATTTCAAGCACGATACTGCATCTTTCGAATTATCGCAACACTTATCCGGCATTCGCCATCGTTTTGAGGCATTCAATAAAAAAATAAAATCCTGGAGACCAACATGACAAGCACCACCAGCACACGCGCCACCACCATCACCGCGCCGCCGCCGCAATTCAATTTCGCCCAGCATTTGATCGAGCGCAATAACGTGCGGGCTGGCAAGGCTGCCTTCATTGACGACTACGGCACGCTGACTTATGGCGACCTTGCCGCGCGCGTGCGCCGCACGGCGGCTGCGCTGCAAGCGGCAGGGGTGCGCCGTGAAGAGCGCGTGCTGCTGCTGATGCACGACTGCGCCGACTGGCCGGTGGTCTTTCTGGGCGCGCTCTACGCAGGCGTGGTGCCGGTGGCGGTC
>JANNCZ010000818.1:0-12190 GCA_031387185.1 Burkholderiales bacterium | reverse complement strand
CCTGCCCTTGTGACACATTTGGATTGCACGCTCTAGCCTGCGCGCGGACAATGCTGGCAACGAACTCTACGAGGCAAACCCGATGACCCGCGAAGTGATGGAATACGATGTGCTGATCGTTGGCGGCGGCCCGGCCGGCCTGGCTGCGGCGATCCGCTTGAAGCAATTGGCCAAGGCAAATGGCAGCGACATCAATGTCTGCGTGATCGAAAAAGGCTCGGAGATTGGCGCGCACATTTTGTCGGGCGCGGTGATGGACCCGATTGGCATCAACGAGTTGTGGCCATCGTGGAAAGAAGACGGTGCGCCGTTGAATCAGCCAGTCACCGAAGACCGCTTCCTGTTTTTGTCGGAAGGCGGCGGCCTCAAGGTACCCAACTTTGCGCTGCCCGGCAATTTCCAGAATCACGGCAACTATGTGGTGAGCCTGGGCAACGTGTGCCGCTGGCTCGGCAAAAAAGCGGAAGAACTCGAAGTAGAAATTTATCCGGGCTTCGCCGGCGCCGAAGTGTTGTTCAACGACAGCGGCGCGGTCAAAGGGGTGGCGACCGGCAGCGTCGGCGTCGGGCGCGACGGCCAGCCGACGGATGCGTTTCAGGAGGGCATGGAGCTGCACGCCAAGTACACCATCTTTGCCGAAGGCTGCCGTGGCCATCTGGGCAAGCAGTTGATGGAGCGTTTCAATCTGCGCGATGGGGTTGACCCGCAGGTCTATGGCATCGGCCTCAAAGAGTTATGGGAAGTGGTGCCGGAGCAGCATGTACCGGGGCTGGTCGTACACACCGCCGGCTGGCCGCTCAATCGCGCGACCTACGGCGGCTCATTCCTGTATCACCTCGAAAACAATCTGGTCGCGGTGGGTTTTGTGGTCGGTCTCGCTTATGAGAACCCTTACCTCAGCCCGTTTGAAGAATTCCAGCGCTACAAGCTGCATCCGCACATCAGGCCGTTTTTTGAAGGTGGCAAGCGCATCGCCTACGGCGCGCGCGCCATCACCGCTGGGGGCATCCTGTCGCTGCCCAAGCTTGTCTTCCCCGGTGGGGCGCTCGCGGGGGACGATGCGGGCTTCCTCAACGCCTCGCGCATCAAGGGCAGCCATGCCGCCATCAAGACCGGCATGATGGCCGCCGAGGCCGCGTTTGAGGCAATTGGCGCGGGCCGTGCGCACGACGAGTTGAGCGCGTATCCAGAGGCCTTCAAGACAAGCTGGCTGCACACTGAACTCGACAAGGCGCGCAACTTCAAGCAGTGGATGGCCAAGGGACTCTATACCGGCACGCTAATGGTCGGCATCGAACAAAAACTGCTGGCTGGCCGCGTGCCGTGGACCCTGCACCACGAGCACGCCGACCACGAGTGCCTGCGGCCCGCGAGTGAGTTCACGCCCATCGACTATCCCAAGCCCGATGGCAAAATCACGTTTGACCGTCTGTCGTCGGTGTTCATCTCCAACACCAACCACGAAGAAAACCAGCCGGTGCACTTGACCCTCAAGGACGCATCGATCCCGGTCAGCCTCAACCTCGCCAAGTATGCCGGGCCGGAGTCACGCTACTGCCCGGCTGGCGTCTACGAGTTTGTGAAGAACGAAGACCACTCAGACCGCCTGCAAATCAATGCGCAGAACTGCGTGCATTGCAAAACCTGCGACATCAAGGATCCGTCGCAGAACATCCATTGGATTACGCCACAGGGCAGCGAAGGGCCGAATTATCCGGGGGGCATGTAGGCACGCCGCGTGGCATCCAGTGCGCTTGCTTTTCCGAGAGAACCAGTCTGTAACCCGCTTCCACCAAAGGTTTCCGACGGCATGCTTCGCAGAATAGCCCCCACCAAGGCGTTCAGGCAGGCCCCAAAAAATGCCCCTTACGGGGCGGATGGATTTGGCGGAGAGACGGGGATTCGAACCCCGGATAGGCTATTAACCTATGCACGCTTTCCAGGCGTGTGACTTAAACCGCTCATCCATCTCTCCAGCCTGTCATTTTATCATCGGCACCAGGGTAGCGAATCGAGTCCACCATCGCAGAAGTTTGATCGGTGGCCTTGGGTGAAACCAGACTGGCAAGCACCGTCACAGCAAACCCCGCAGGCACCCCAAAAATACCGGCGGAAATAGGCTGTATGTCCCACCAGAGTTTGATCTCACCTTTGACAAAAAACAGGTCACGCAGCCACGGATGGGTGATTGACATGTAGTAAAAGCAAACACTCAGTCCGGTCATCATGCCCAGACTGGCCGCAGCGCGGCTGGTGCGCTTCCAGAATATTCCCAGCACCAGTGCCGGAAACAATCCTGATGCGGCCAGCGAAAACGCCGCCGACACCATGAACAGAATGTTGCCCGGACGCTGCGACGCAACGATGGCCGCCGCGGAGGCGACCAGCATCAGTGCCATTTTGGAAATAGCGACCCGGTTGGCCGTCGAAACATTCCGGTTGATCATGCCGTAGTAGAGATCGTGCGATAGCGCATTGGCGATGGTAAGCAGCAAACTGTCGGCCGTAGAGAGCGCCGCAGCCAACCCGCCTGCTGCCACCAGCCCGGCAATGATGTAAGGGAAGCCGGCAATTTCGGGCATCGCCAGCATGATGATGTCTGGATGCATCGCTACTTCAGCGAGTTGCACGATGCCATCCTGGTTGATATCCACCACTGATAGAAGACTGCCGCCATCGATACGCGACCATTGGGCGACCCATGCAGGCAAGCGGGAAAATTCCGACCCCACCAAGTGTTCATAGATCTCGTATTTGACGAAAACCGCCAGCGCCGGCGCACTCACGTACAACAGAAAGATAAAGAAAAGAGACCAGAACACAGACAAGCGCGCCTCCTTGACCGACGGCGGCGTGTAGTAGCGCGTCAGAATATGCGGCAGGCCTGCTGTGCCAAGCATCAGACAAAACAGCAGCGCAATAAAATTGCGCCGCGCCGCATCGCTCGCGTCCTGATTTTTCCCGGGAAATACCGCCGCATGTGCATGGGCCTGCTCGACGTTTAACGCCATCCCCATTTCGCTGTTCCAGGCGGCACGGGCAGTTGCCACGTTGGCCGGCACATTGCGCAGCGCTTTTCCCGCGCGCGCGATATCGGACGCCGGTGCCTGCGCAGCGCGCAAATCGTCCAGCACTTTGCGGCTCCTGATTCGTTCGCGTTCCAGCGACTCGGGCAACCCGTCAATCATCGCGCGCAGCGTTGCTGCACGGGCAGCCTGATGCTGGCGCAACGCGGCTTCCTTGGGATCATCGAAAATTTGCTTCTCCCGCTCTGCGATCCCCTGCAATGCCTGTCCGTACACCACCTGCGGAATGGGCAGGTTCGAGTGCTTGAAGGAGAGCAGCATCACCGGCGTGATGTAGGCGATGATGATAATGATGTACTGCGCCACCTGGGTCCACGTCACCGCCTTCATGCCGCCCAGAAACGAGCACATCAGCATGCCGCTCAGGCCGATGAAAATGCCGATTTCAAAGGACACCCCGGTCAAACGCGTGAGGATCAGGCCTACCCCATAAATTTGCGCCACCACATAGACAAACGAACACAGCATGACGGCGAAAATGGTGATCAGACGCACCGTCGCACCGCCATAGCGGGCGGCAAAAAAATCCGGAATGGTGAAACGCCCAAAACGGCTCAGATAGGGCGCGATGAAGAAGGCGACAAGGCAATAACCGCCGGTCCACCCCATCACAAACGCGAGACCATCAAAGCCGCTCCAGTACAGCGTCCCTGCGAGGCCGACAAAGGAAGCGGCAGAGATCCAGTCTGCAGCCGTGGCCATGCCGTTGAACATGGCGGGAACGCGGCGACCGGCGACATAGTACTCAACCGCATCAGTGGTTCTGCACACCGCGCCAATCACCGCGTACATGCCGATGGTCGCAGCGATGAACGCATAGCCAATCCACACACGCGGCAAGCCCGCGCGCTCGGCCATCGCCAACCCAAGCACAAATACAATGAATCCGAGCGCAAACAGGCCGTAGGCCCGCTTGAGGCGGTGGTTGAATTCGCGCGCCGGCGCGCCAGCCGGCATGGCTAATCCGCGCTGATGGCAGGTTGACGCTCAAGTTCGCTGTCAAGCGCATTCATCTTGCGGGCATACACCCAGATGATCAACACGTAGACGAGCAGCGAACCCTGCGCTGCGACGTAAAAATGCATGGGCCAGCCGAACACATAGACGTGGGAAAGTGCTTCGGCAAAATAGATGACTCCAAACGTCGCTGCAAACCAGATCGCGGTCAACGCGCCAACGAGTCGCAGATTTTTGCGCCAGTAATCGCCTTGCTTTCCGGTAACGGTCAAATTTTCAAAGGGCATTCCGCTTCACCGTCCGTTTTAATGTTGAATAAGTTCACGCGCATGTTTTGTCATCACGTCCGCCTCGGTGGCACCCATCGCCTTGGTCAGCACCTTCAGAAAATCTCCCAGCAGACCGGCCAAGTCAGCGCGCGTCGCGCATCGCTCCAGCTTGAGCGCAAAGAAAAAAGCTTTCAATCCCAGTGAGTTCACCACTGTGTCGTTCATGAATTTGTGCGCGGTTCGGAACTTGGCCGCTTCGTCCGGACCAATCACTGTTGCGTCCGGCTGCTCCGCTGCCGCATTGATTGGCCCGGAAACGTCAGTACCGGCGGCCTGCACTTGTGCAATAAGGGCGATAAATCCGCTTTTCTCAAGTTGCGCCAGATCGTCAGTGGAGAGACCGAGCTTGGTGGCGATTTCGCTTAGTACATGCAACGGCTTGCTGCCGTCAACCATGATCAAGAGATTGCGTTGCCGGACCGACAGTTTGTTTTTGCGCGTCTGAATCTCTTCATTTCCCTTGGGAGTTTTGAGATAGGTAGCTGGCACGCTCATGATTGTCTCCTCGTTCGCATTTGCCACAACCGCCGGTGCAGGATCTCGACGCTACATCCAACACGACAATTGTATGCCCAAAAAAATGGCCCGCCAAAGCGGGCCATTTTTTCAAGCGTCACGCGAAAGACCGTTCTCCTTCAACGCAGCGCCATGCCGGGATCAGTCTTGCTCGATGCTCCGATCCTTCGTCTCACGCAGGAACAGCGTGCCGATCACCAGCGTCATCACGGCAATGCCGATCGGGTACCATAGTCCGAAGTAGATGTCGCCGGTCGCCGCCACCATGGCAGTTGCGAGCAGGGGCAGCATGCCACCGAACCAGCCGTTACCGATGTGATACGGCAACGACATCGAGGTGTAGCGGATTCGCGTCGGAAAAAGTTCTACCAGGAACGCGGCAATCGGCCCGTACACCATGGTGACGTAAATCAGCATGATGAACAGGATCAGCAGCGTCATCGGATAATTGACCTTGTTCTTGTCGGCCGGGCCGGGATAGCCGGTAGCCTTGAGCGCCGCTTCGGCTTTCTTGACCTCCCACGCGCCTTTGAGCTCCTCATTGCCAATCTTGACCACCAGCTTTTCAGTACCGGCGGCGGGCAGCGTCACGAACGACAAGCCTTGCTTGGTGAGAAAGTCCTTGGCCTTGTCGCAATCGGTGAACTTGCTCCACGGGCCGACGAACATGTGGAAGTTGCACTCGGCCGGATCAGATGCCACGCTGATCGGCGTCTTGGCGGAATAGGCTTCAAGCGCCGGATTGACGTAGTGTGTCAGCGCGCCGAACAGCGGGAAATAGGTCAATGCCGCGATTGCGCAACCTGCCATGATGATCTTGAGGCGGCCGATCTTGTCCGACAGCCAGCCGAAAACGATGAAGAAAGGCGTGCCGAGCAGGAGTGACGCGCCGATCAGCATGTAGGCAGTCAGAAAGTCGAGCTTCAGCGTGATGATCAGGAAGAACAGCGCGTAGAACTGCCCCGTATACCAGACAACCCCCTGGCCGGCCGTGGCGCCAAACAGCGCCAGCAACACGAATTTGTTGTTCGGGTACTTGAGGAAGCTGTCGGTCAGCGGCGACTTCGAACCCTTGCCTTCGGCCTTCATTTTCTGGAACACCGGCGATTCGTTCAATTTCAACCGGATGTAGATCGAGAACGCCAGCAGGATCGCCGACACCAGGAACGGAATACGCCAGCCCCACTCGGCAAAATCCTTGGCGTCCATCAACACGCGTGCACTGCCGATCACCGCCAGCGCCATGAAAAATCCCAGCGTTGCTGTGGTCTGGATCCAGGCGGTGTCGTAACCGCGCCGGTTGTCAGGGGCATGCTCGGCAACATAGGTCGCCGCACCACCGTACTCGCCACCGAGAGCGAGTCCCTGCAGCAAGCGCAGGCTCACCAGCAGGATCGGCGCCCACCAGCCGATGGTCTCGAAGGTGGGCAGCAGGCCGACCGTGAAGGTCGCCGCGCCCATCACCACAATGGTGACGAGAAAGGTGTATTTGCGTCCGACCAGGTCGCCGATGCGCCCGAACAGCAGAGCGCCGAACGGGCGAATCAAAAAGCCCGCCGCATACGTGGCAAAGGCCGATAGCAGCGCCGCTGTTTCATTCCCTTTGGGGAAGAACAGTGCGGCGAAAAACGGTGCCAGCGTGGCGTAAAGATAGAAGTCATACCACTCGAATACCGTCCCCAGGGAAGAGGCGAAAATGACCTTCTTCTCTTCCTTCTCGTCGACATGATCAACGTGATGTACTGCTTCGGTTGCCATTATTTTGTCTCCTCAATCGTCCAAATATTTGAGCGCAACGGACGTTGCCGCCCCCAACCCTCTCGTCATCTACCAAACTGCATGGTGATTCCTCGCATCGACACGCCCGTATCGCTACAGGCTCTGTTTCAACTGCTCCAGGATCGCCGGATTCTCCAGCGTGGATATATCCTGGGTGATGTCTTCGCCTTTTGCGACGGACCGCAACAGGCGCCGCATGATCTTGCCGGAGCGCGTTTTCGGCAGATTGTCGCCAAATCGAATCTCCTTCGGCTTGGCGATCGGGCCAATCTCCTTACCGACCCATTCGCGCAGTTCTTTCGCCATCGCCTTGGCCGCCTCGCCGGCCGGCCGCGGCCCTTTGGTAACGACAAACGCCACAATCGCTTCACCGGTCAGATCGTCCGGCCGGCCCACCACTGCGGCTTCGGCAACCAGTTTGGTATTGGCTACCAGCGCCGATTCAATCTCCATTGTGCCCAGACGATGGCCGGACACGTTAAGCACATCGTCGATCCGTCCCGTGATAGTGAAATAACCGGTGTTTTTGTCACGCACCGAGCCGTCACCGGCAAGGTACAGTTTGCCACCCAACTCATCCGGAAAGTAGGTCTTTCTGAACCGCTCGGGGTCCCCCCAGATGGCGCGCACCATCGATGGCCACGGACGCTTGACCACCAGAAGGCCTCCGTTACCATCCGCCAAGTCATGTCCGGCTTCGTCGACGATGGCCGCCATGATACCCGGCAGCGGCAAGGTGCATGAACCTGGCACCAACGGTGTTGCGCCCGGCATTGGAGAAATCATGTGGCCGCCGGTTTCGGTCTGCCAAAACGTGTCGACAATTGGGCAACGCGAGCCGCCGATGTTTTCGTAATACCAGATCCAGGCTTCCGGATTGATCGGTTCGCCGACTGAACCGAGTATACGCAGGCTCTTGAGGTCAAAATTGCGCGGATGCGCTTTGGGGTCGGTCTCGCTCGCCTTGATCAAGGAACGGATCGCCGTTGGTGCGGTGTAAAACACCGTGCATTTGTGCTTCTGGATCATGCTCCAGAAACGCCCCGCGTTCGGGTAGACCGGCACACCTTCAAATACGATCTGAGTGCCACCCATTGCCAGTGGTCCATACGCCACATACGAATGACCGGTGACCCAGCCAATGTCGGCGGTACACCAGAAGATGTCGGATGGCTTGAGATCGAAGGTCCACTTCATCGTCAGCTTGGCCCACAGCAGATAGCCGCCGGTCGAATGCTGGATGCCCTTGGGTTTGCCGGTGGAACCCGAGGTGTAGAGGATGAACAGCGGATGCTCGGCATTGACCCATTCCGGTTCGCACACATCCGATTGACTCGTTTCGATGTCATGCCACCAGACGTCCCGCCCGGGCGCCAGGTTGACGGCATTGCCGGTGCGGCGATAGACAAACACCGAATGCACCGCATCGCAGCCGCCGAGAGCAAACGCCTCATCCACAATCTTCTTGATCGGCAGTGCCTTGCCGCCACGCAATTGTTCGTCGGCCGTGATCAGCGCAACCGCGCCGGCGTCGATGATGCGCTCCTGCAGGCTCTTGGCCGAGAAGCCGCCGAACACCACCGAGTGGGTCGCACCGATGCGCGCGCAAGCCTGCATCGCAATCACGCCTTCGATCGTCATCGGGATGTAGATGACGATCCGGTCGCCCTTCTTGATGCCGCGGCTCTTCAATGCATTGGCGAACCTGCAGACACGCTGATGCAGCGCACGGTAGGTGATGGTGGTGACTGCGCCATCGTCCGCTTCAAAAATGATCGCGGTCTTGTCTGCATTGCCGTTGGTGAGGTTGACGTCAAGGCAGTTATACGAGGCGTTGAGCTCGCCATCGTGAAACCACTGGTAGAACGGTGCGCCGGATTCATCGAGCGTTTTAGTGAACGGCTTGTGCCAAACCAGATTCTCGCGCGCAAGCCTGGCCCAAAAGCCTTCATAATCGCGCTCGGCCTCGACACACAGCGCGCGATACGCATCCATGCCGGAGATCGCCGCAGCCTTCATCAATTCGGCAGGCGGATTGAAAATCCGGCTTTCGTGCATGACTGATTCAATATTCGACATGATTGACTGGTGGTGAATGCGGTTGCGAAATTCGTGCGGTAAAGACTTTTCCCAATGCTCACCTTAATTTTGCGGTCTTACAAGCGGCTTACAAAACGTGATGTATTCCACACCCTTTACGCTGCAACGCAACATTATTGGCTGGCTTTCCTCCCCAAAAGGCACGCACACATGGCTGGCGTAAGCATCCCTTTCATCCGTGATTTCGACCCCCGGTATGGCTCTCTGGCGGAAGTCACGCCCCTGATCCGGCGCATGGTGGCGACCAACAAAAGCGCGTTCACCGCGTGGGGCAGCGGCACCTATGTGGTCGGCCGTGGCGCTGTTGCGGTGATCGACCCCGGCCCGGATGACGCGCGCCACATCGACACGCTGGTCGCCAGCCTGGGCCGCAGCGGCGAGCGCATCACGCACATCGTGGTGACCCACACGCACATTGACCACTCGCCCGGCGCACGCCTGCTGCAGGCGCGCGTGGCTGCGCCGATCGTCGGATGCGGACCGCATGCGCGCGTCGGTCCGAACGATGAACCGGTCGAAGAAGGCGGTGATTTCGAGCACACGCCGGACACCGAACTGCATGATGGCGAATCGCTCGGCGGCAAAGGTTGGACCCTGACCGCCGTGCATACCCCGGGCCATACCTCCAACCACCTTTGCTATGCGCTCGCCGAAGAACGCGCCCTGTTCTCGGGGGACCACGTGATGGGCTGGTCCACCACCGTCGTGTCACCTCCCGATGGCGACATGCCGCATTACATTGCCTCGCTGCGCAAACTGCTGGCGCGCGAAGACGCCGTGCTCTACCCCACCCACGGCGCGCCCATCAATGCGCCCAAGACCTTCATCACGCAACTGATTGCACACCGGCTGGAACGCGAGGCGCAAATCCTCGGCTGCCTCGCCGACGGCCTGACCACCATCGACGACATCGTCAAACGCCTGTATGCCGATGTCAGTCCGGCATTGCACCCTGCGGCGGGACGCTCGGTGCGCGCGCACCTCATCGGCCTGATTGACCAGGAGCGTGTGAAGAGTGACGGCGCAGCAGCATACGCGCGCCATTTTTCACTGCGCAGCTAGTGTAGTGCTTCGTTCTGTTTGGAACTTAAGTGGCGATTGGCGCGGATGGCCTTGGCAAGGATTGCCGCCAGCTTCGTGCTGTGCTACGCGGCGCTGCGCCCAGTGTTTGAGAAAGATGAACAGTCCCGCAGCTACCACCTTTACATCATGTGCTGGCCTACTCAGGCACCCACAAAGACGTGGTGGAGCAGCCGAGTGAGCAGGCCCGTCGCCACAATGGCGAAACAGGCGACCGCAATGCTGGACGGAGGTCCCTTGGGCGGATCCTTCGGTGCGATGAATCGGATATGAAACTCGGTAGCCAGCCGTCCCGCTCCCAGAAAAAGAAATGCCGAGAATAAGCCGGCAACCACCCAATGGACGTCCAGGTTCCGGAACAGAAATGCCGGCCAGACCCAGAAGAGCAGTGCAGCAAGAAATCCAGTTGCGTAATAGGGGTTCATGTCACTCTCGTCTCAGGTTAAGGCCACCCGCAGGTCACCAACTATTGCGCAACGTACGCAATTTGAGAAACACAGTGCGCGGGCCGGGAATACGAATCACTACACCAGGATTGCCCTCGGCGCCGATTCTGTCCGACCGCCTATTTCTTCTTGTCGTCGCCCTTGAACAAATCCGCCATGCCGGGCATGCCGTGCGTGTCAGGGGCGTCGTGCTTTTCTTCTTTTTTGGCTTCGACTGGCGCGGAAGCCGATCCAGCGGATGCGGGCGCGGCGCCCGGTGCCCCTGCCGCCGGCGCCACAGGAGCAGCCGCAGCCGGCACGGTGGTTTTGGGTGGCGCACTATCGCCACAGGCAGTCAGTGCCAGTGCGGCGATCAGTGCGGTGAACAAAGAACCGGATTTGCAAATGCTGTGCATGGCGAGTCGTCCCCTGGAATCATAGTCATTGTCGGAAAAATCAGGAACCATCGTAGCGGGCCCGGATTACACAGTACTTACACACACCCAGACGAAAAAAGCCCAAGAATGGCTCTGGAAGCTATTCTTGGGCCGTGTCTCCTCAGCCGCCTCTTGTTGTTTCTAGGGGCCTTGGTCGCCGTTAAATCATTTCAGCAAGCTTGATCGCGTGACGAATTACGCGACCTTGCGCGCCTGCGCCTTCTTTTCGTCGAAGAACTGCTCATCCTCGGTCGAGCCGTGCAACGCGGTGGTCGAGGCATTCGCGCCCTGCACCGCCTGCGTGATGGCATCGAAGTAACCGGTGCCGACTTCGCGTTGATGCTTGACAGCAGTGAAGCCCTTTTCTGCCGCCGCAAATTCTTTCTGCTGCAACTCGACAAAAGCCGTCATGTTGTTGCGTGCGTAGCCATAGGCCAGCTCAAACATCGAGTAGTTGAGCGCATGGAAGCCGGCCAGGGTGATGAACTGGAACTTGTAGCCCATTGCACCGAGCTCACGCTGGAATTTGGCGATGGTGGCGTCGTCAAGATTGCGCTTCCAGTTGAACGACGGCGAGCAGTTGTACGCGAGCATCTTGCCGGGGAATTTTTTCTGGATGCCCTCGGCGAAGCGGCGCGCGAATTCCAGATCGGGCGTGCCGGTTTCGCACCACACCATGTCGGCGTATTGAGCATAGGCGAGGCCGCGTGACAGTGCCTGATCGAAGCCCTTGCGCACGCGATAAAAGCCCTCTTGCGTGCGCTCGCCGGTAATGAATTCACGGTCACGCTCGTCGCAATCCGAGGTCACAAGGTCAGCCGCTTCGGCATCGGTGCGCGCCAGCAACACCGTAGGTACGCCCATCAGATCAGCGGCCATGCGCGCAGCCTTGAGCTTGTCGACAGCTTCCTGTGTCGGCACCAGCACCTTGCCACCCATGTGGCCGCATTTCTTGACCGACGCCAACTGGTCTTCGAAGTGGACGCCTGCAGCACCGGCCTCGATCATCGCCTTCATCAGCTCGTGCGCATTGAGCACGCCGCCAAACCCGGCTTCGGCATCTGCGACGATCGGCGCCATGAAGTCAATGTTGGCCGCGCCGTCATCGACATTTTCCATGTGCTGGATCTGGTCGGCACGCATCAGCGCATTGTTGATGCGCTTGACCACCGTCGGCACCGAGGTGGTGGCGTAGAGCGACTGATCGGGGTACATCGACAACGAATCGTTGGCATCGGCCGCCACCTGCCAGCCTGAAAGGTACACCGCCGGCACACCCGCCTTGACCTGCTGCATCGCCTGATTGCCGGTGAGTGCGCCGAGCGAATTGACGAAAGGACGCTCGTTGCACATCTTCCACAGCTTCTCGGCACCGGCGCGCGCCAGGCTGTGCTCGACCTTCACGCTGCCACGCAGGCGGTAAATGTCGGCGGCAGTGTAGTCGCGGCTCACGCCCTTCCAGCGCGGGTTTTCAGTCCAGT
>JANNCZ010000802.1:0-6658 GCA_031387185.1 Burkholderiales bacterium | reverse complement strand
GCCATTCATCACGTGCATCTGACCGACATGGATATCGGATTTTTTGACGCGCGCTGCCGCGTGGTGCCGCCGTTCCGCGGGCAATCGGATCGCGCTGCCATTCGCGCCGGCCTGGCCGATGGCACGATCGACGCGATCTGCTCCGATCACGCACCAGTGGATGATGACTCCAAACAACTGCCGTTCGCCGAAGCCGAGCCCGGCGTCACCAGTGTCGAGCTACTGCTGCCGCTGACGCTCAAGTGGGCGCGCGAAGAAGGCGTCGGTCTCGCCCAGGCGCTGGCGCTGATCACCTCGCGCGCGGCGGGTGTGTTGAGTCTGTCCGGTGGCAAGCTCGCTGCGGGAGGCAATGCCGACCTGGTGTTGTTCAACGAGCAGGAGTATTGGCAGGTGTCGCCTGCGTCGCTGGCGAGTCAAGGCAAGAACACGCCGTTCACCGGCATCGAATTGCAGGGGCGCGTGCGCCACACTGTGGTGGCTGGTGCCACAGTTCACACGGCCTAACGGCGCGTGCCCGCCGCGCTTGCTCACGTTTGCCGCGTGCGCAGCGTACTCACGCTGCGCTGGCCATTTTCAACTATGGTTCAACGCGTAGATCAACGTGGGTTCAGCGCCAGCTCAGCGCCGGTTTTAGCATTTGCGGCTAAGAGTCAATTTTCAAATCCCAAGCGATGTTTGCGTGAACGCGCCCAACTCGCCACCTGAGCCGTGATGCCGTCCCCCACACCGCTGTGGCTGCGTGCATGGCGCCTCACGCGCATGGCTGCGCATCTCGTGCAAGGCCTATCCACACTCGCGTGGATGTCATCGCGCACGCCACGCGCCCGGCGCGAACGCCTGATCCGCGCCTGGGATGGCAAGCTGTTGCGCATCTTCGGCGTGCACCTGTCGGTGGATGCCCCGGCAGGGTTTGAGCGCGGTGGCGCACGCCGCCTCTACATCGGCAACCACATTTCCTGGATCGACATCTTCGCCCTGCAGGCGGTGACGGCGGCGCGCTTTGTCGCCAAGTCGGAACTCGCGCGCGACCCACTGGTGGGCCGTCTGATTCGCGAGTCAGGCACGGTGTTCATCGAGCGCACGCGCCGCGCCGACACGCGCCGCATCAACGTGACCCTGTGTGAGCATCTGCGCGATGGTGACATCATTGCGGTGTTCCCCGAAGGCTCCACCAGCGACGGGCGCAGCGTCAACAAATTCCACGCCAACCTGTTGCAGGCCGCACTCGATGCGGACGCCGCCATCGTCCCCTTTTGCCTGCGTTACACCGACGTACGTGGCCACTACTCCGATGCGCCGGCGTTCGTTGGTGAGATGACGCTGTGGCAGTCACTCAAGCGCATCCTGCGTGAGCGCTCGTTGCATTGCGAATTGACCCTGTTTGCCCCGCTCGACACGGCGGGCCGGGATCGGCGCCAACTGGCTCATGCCGCGCAAGCCCTTGTGCAGCAACGATTGCAGGGGCATACGCGCCAGGACCGTTGACCCATGCAGTTCTCCGGGTGATGGACCGAGGAGCCGCTCAATCCCTGCCGTATCCGCCCGCACCCACCGCGCACTCGACCGCAAACAGCGCACGATCTTCGAGTCGCAGCGCGGTCAATTGGCGTCCCCATACGCAGCCGGTGTCGATGCCGGCCAGATGTGCGTCGAGCGTCAGCCCGCGCGCGGCCCAATGGCCAAATACCACGCTGGTGTCCCGCGTGCGCCGTGCCGGCACTTCGTACCACGCAAGATGTCCAGCGGGCGCGACCTCGGTCTTGGTCGTGAAGTCCATCACGCCATTCACAGTGCAAAAGCGCAGACGCGTGAGGGCGTTGACGATCACGCGCAGGCGCTCGTAACCCCCGAGGGTCTCGCTCCACGCGGCAGGAAGATTGCCGCGCATGTGGGTGAAGTAATCAGGATCATGGCGCACCGCGTGTTCGAGTTCATGCGCCAGTTCGATGGTGTGTGCGGCATCCCAGCCGGGCAGCACGCCGGCGTGCACCAACAGCCAGTCGCTGCCATCAATCGACTCGCGGTGCGCCAGTGGTTGATGCCGCAGCCAGTCGAGCAGGCTCGCGGCATCGGGTGCGGTGAGTACGTCCGCGAAGGTGTCGCCCTTGTGCGCGTGACCTGCGCCGTGTGCGACGCCAAGCATGAAGAGATCGTGATTGCCGAGAATGGCTACAGCTGCGTCGCCGAACGAGCGGACTAGACGCAAGGTCTCGACCGATTTGGGGCCGCGATTGACCAGATCACCGGTGAACCACAGGCGGTCGCGGCGCGCGTCGAAGTTGATTTTGTCGAGCAGCAACACCAGCTCGTCATAGCAGCCTTGCACGTCACCGATGGCGTAAGTGCTCATGTGCTGTTGGTCCTGCCGTCTTGCTCAAAGCTGACCGCTTGGCCGAGCAGCCACTCCACTTTGGCGAACACCGCCGCGTCGCTCAATTCGGTCACCGCCTTCGGTGCTTCAAGGTACGCGCCCTTGGGCGCATAAGGCCGCCAGTTGTCCGGGTGCGGCGACACGCCGGTCTCGGCAAACAAGGCGAGCACGCCACCGGGTGACACCGACGCCAAATGTGCGATGCCGCCATCGGGAAAAATTGACGTGGCCGCCTGCCACACCACGCCCATCGCCGCGCGCACATCGGCCGGATTGCGAAACGGTTTGAGATGCGCGGGCAGCGTGGAGATGAAGGGCGCAACGATGGCATCATCGCCAGGATAGACGCGGTCATCTGCCGCGCCGGGCTGCCAGATCAGCACGCTGTCCAGGCCGAGGTGTTGCTTGAAGTGCTGCGACCAGCGCAATATCTGACCTGTTGAAGGCTTGCGCTTGAGGCGTCGCGCGTTCAGGCCAATCACAATGAACTTCCCCGGCGCAAGGCCTTGGCCATCCAGCCACGTGCGGCCATCGTTGATCCACTGCACGGGCAGCGTGTAGCCAGGGTACGGCGGCACAGCGGGCATTGCCACACCGAGTGGGGTCAACAAGCGCAGATTGGATTCGACTTCGTGCAGCGCGCTGTCGTAGGGCAGCGCGTCGGTCAGCCGGGCGAACAGCGCGGCGTCCGTTGCGCGATTGTCTTTGTTGTGTCCGGTGTAAGCGATGGTGCGCGTGGCGCTGAGCCGCAAGATACGTTGAACCGCGCGCGGTGATACCACGCCGCCGGCTGCAATCGCGAAATCAAATCGCTCGCGGCGCAATTGCCACAGCTGCCGCAACTGTTCAATCACCGCCCACGGGCGCACGCTGGCACCGTGGCGCACGCGCGGGTAGACCCAGAGGCGGTCGATGTTGCGATTGCCTTCCAGCACCCAGGCGTTGTAGTCGTTGGCGAGCATGTGGATTTCGGCCTGCGGCAGCGTGCGCCGCAGATGCTCCAGCATGGGCGTGACGAGCAGCATGTCGCCGACCTTGTCGCGCTTGAGAATGACGACTTTCATGCGCTGGCCGCTGAGCGCTGCAACTCGCTCACCCGTGTGAGCGCCGTGCTGGGGTATTGCCGCAGGGGACAAGCCGCCGGGGTCTCGTCAATCTGAGTGGCTGTTTGTGTTTGCGCAAACTGCGCGACGTTCAAATGCAGACAAAGTGGCCGAGCGCAACCCTTCTCGTCACAATGCACATCACCGAGTACCGTCAGCCGCCGCACTGTCACGCCCTGTTGCGCCGGCATCACAATCTTGTGCGGCTGGGTCGGGCCGAAGAAAACAGTGGACGGAATGCCGATCGACACCGCGAGATGATAGAGGCCGGTATCGGTGCCATACCAAGCAGCTAGGCCCATGTATTGTTCGAGTAAATCATCGAGCCGGGTAAAGGTGCAGATTGCGACATCACCCTCAAAGTGTTGGTGGACGAGGCTTTGCGCGCCATCGTTACCGGGATTGATAAAGATGCGGATGGCGGCGCCAGCATGGCGGCGCTGCACTTCGGCGACCAACTGGGTCAGCGCCGGCAGATCGAGGTTGCGGCGCAGTTCATCGGCAATCGGCACAATGCCGATGGCGCGCTTGTGACCGAGCCTGTCACTGACGTGATAGCGCCTTGCGAGACTGGGAATGTGCAGCATTTGCGGTGTCACAAATGCGGGGTCGAACACGCGCACAGTACATGCCGCTGGCTGAACCAGCAAAGGGTCGGCAGGCAGATGGGGCTCCTCGAAGATGGTTGGCGCAAAGCGTTTGCTCCACGCGATCTTGCGCTTCGCTTTCACCCATTGACCGATGCGGCGCACCGGTGCGCCTGAACCCCACAGCACCGCCAGAACGTCAAATGTGGGCTCGGTCAGGCGCAGCCACAGGAGTTTGAAAAACATTTCCACGCGGCTGTTAAAGCCGATCACACGCAGGCCGGTTTCTGCACGCAGCAGCTGCGCGTAGGCAGCACGAGTGAGCAGCGTCACCGTTTCGTGCGGATGGGCGTCCGCATAGGCGCGGACACACGCGTAACTGATCAGCGTGTCGCCGAGCTTGCTGCGGATGGCGAAAAGAATGCGGCGGGACTGCGGGGAGGGCATGGCTGCCGCGCGGCTTGCGCCAGAGGGAGAAGAGGGTCAAAAGCGACCCGTATAATACCGGAGCACGTCTCACAGGCGCTCTCATGGCTGCAAAAATCTGGCGCGAATGGCGCTTCCCCGTCGAATTTGCGCTTTTGCTGGCATTGGCGTTTTTTCTGCCGTTGCGTGAAGCGCCGAAAAACCTGCTGTGGCTCGCCTATGTGGTGACGTGGTTCGTCAACCGCGCATTGGCTGCGCGTGAAGTGCGTGATTGGGGTGGCCCCTGGGACCGCTGGGACAGTCTGTTTCTGGCCTGGCTCGGCTCCGGTTATTTGGCGGCCCTGATGGCCGGCATTCGCACACCGGAGGGCAACGAGTGGGGCGCGGTCAACGATCTGGTGCGCTATATCTCGCTCGCCTGGTGCGTGCGGCGTGCGCGCTATACGCGTGCCCAGGCGCTCACAGTGCTCGGCATGCTGGTTGCGTCCGCTGCCATGGCCGCCTGTGAGGCGTGGTGGAACTGGAAGGTGCTGGGCCTGCGCCGCAAGCTCGAACTGGTGTCGGTGGGGCATGTCAATCACAGTGCGATTTACCTGGTGATCTGCTTGGGCGCGGGCTTCGGCGCGCTCCCCGCGTTTTGGCGCAGCTATGGCCGCGTCACGGCCGCCGTGCTCACGCTCGCGCTTCTGCTGGTCGGGGCGGGCAGCTTCATCGCCGACAGCCGCGCCGCCGCCGGGGTGGCGCTGATCCTGCTATTGCTGGTCGGCGCAGCGCTGGCGCGTGCCCTGCCGATGGGGTGGCGTGCCTGGCTGTTGACCGGCGCACTGCTGGTGACTGCGCTTGGATTCGGCGGCATCAGTGCTTTTACGCGGCACTTTCACATGGCGCCCGGCAATGTGCTCACCGAACGCGACCTGATCTGGAACCGCGCCATGGTGGCGGTGCGCGCCCATCCGCTGTTTGGGGTGGGCATGGACAATTTCAGCCGTATCACCGATGCCCGCCTGAAGGAATGGCTTGCCGCACAGGGAACCCCCTACGATCCCGCCGCATATATACGCGCGCCGCACGCGCACAGTCTTTACGTCAACACACTGACCGAGCGCGGCGTGGCAGGATTGGCCATGCTGCTTGCGGTACTGGCGGCATGGGGACACGCGCTTTGGCGTCTGCGCCCACGCGCCGCACCAGATGCTGCCACACCGGTCGGCGCGGTCGATGCTGCGCTCGTGCTGGCGTGTTGGTGTGCGGCGCTGTCGGGCTGGTTCGTGACGGTCGCGATCGGATTTGTCAACACCACCATGCACCACGAGCACGCCATGCTGGCGGTGTTGACGCTGGCGCTGTGGATGGGGTCTGCCGGGCTGGTGCGACCACCGGGGCCGGCGGCGTTGTCACAGGGATCGTTGGCGCTGCCGGAGGGAACGGCGGCGCTGCCACCGGTGCCGGCGCGCCATCAGCCCGCCGGTTGAGCGGTGAGTCCACGCACGCGCTACCTGGTGGTCCGCCGCGACAACATCGGCGACCTGGTCTGCACGACGCCGCTGATCCATCTGTTGAGAGAACGATTTCCCCAGGCTTACATCGCCGCGCTCGTCAATGTGTACAACGGGGCTGTCCTGGCCGGCAACCCGGATCTCGACGTGGTCTACCAGTACAGCAAGGCGAAGCACGTCCGGGGAAAGCGGAGCGTCGTCGGCGTTTACCTGGAGCGGCTCAGGCTGATCTGGCGCCTGCGGCGCGAGCGCTTCGACTTCGTCATCCTGGCCAACACGGGATACCAGCGGGCCGCATTGCGGTTTGCGCGATTCGTCGGTGCGCCGCACGTCGTCGGTTATGTGCCGGCGACCGGATCGGCGCGAATCATCGATATTCCGGTGCGGGCGAACGCGGGAGAAACGATCCACGAAGTTGTAGCCGTCAACCGGCTGCTCGCCCCCTTCGGCATCGGCGGGGAATCACCGCCGGTACGGATCTACCCCGACGAACGCCGGGTTACGCGGATACGTGCGGCGCTGGCTTTGACGGACGGTGTCAGGGTGGTCGGCATCCACATCAGCGCACGCACCCCCGAAGGGCGCTGGCCCATCGGGAATTTCGCCGACCTGATCGGAAAGCTGGCAACGCCGGTCGGGATCCGGATCCTGTTGTTCTGGTCTCCGGGAGCTGCC
>JANNCZ010000462.1:0-5283 GCA_031387185.1 Burkholderiales bacterium | reverse complement strand
ATCTGCCATCCAACACGGAGTAATGCAAATGTATTTTTTAAAGTGGTCGCTGTTGTTGCTCGCCCTGCCCATGTTGCCGGCCGGCCCCGCCGTTGCGCAGGAAAAAACGGCACAGGAAAAACCGGCGCAGGAAAAAACCGTGGTGTCGCTCGCCACCGCAACGCCGGGTGGTGGTTTCCCGGTGTTTGGCGACGCGTTTGCCGCCGTGATTAACGCTACCGATCCTTCGCTCAATGTGCAGACGCGCAACACCAAGGGCAGCGCCGAGAACATCCCCCTGCTCGAAAACAATCAGGTCGATATCGCGCTGGTGCAGGGCGAGGCCGCGCACGAGGCCTTCGCCGGCGTCGGGCGCGCGCCGGCCAACATGAAGATCATCGCCGCGATGTATTCGTCGCCCGGGTTCTTCATCGTAAAAAAAGACAGTCCCTATCGCAGCATGGCCGACCTCAAAGGGCTGCCAGTGGCGTTTGGCGCGGCCGGCTCCGGCCTCGTGATCCTTGCGCGCTATGTGCTCGATGGCGTCGGCCTCGATCAAAACAAAGACTTCAAGGCAATCCTGCTCGAGCGCGCCGGTGACGGCCCGGCCATGGTGCGTGATGGCCGCGTGGCGGCGCTGTGGGGTGGTGGCACCGGCTGGCCCGGTTTCGTCAGTCTGATGCAAGACGGCAACGCGCGCTTCATCGCGCCCACAGCAGACGACATCGCGCGCATTACTGCCAAACACAACTTCCTCAAACCGATCACCCTGCCCGCCAATACCTATCCGAACCAGCCGGAGCCGATGCGCTCGGTGGGGTCGTGGAGCTTCGTAGTCGCGCGCACGTCCTTGCCCGATGAGGTCGCCTACCGTCTGGGCACGCGCGGTACACAAAGGCGAAGCAGCGCTGGCGCAGCGCCTGCCGCAGGCGGCTGAGACCACGGCAGCCAACACCGCCTCTGGCGCACCGCGCACCGACATGCTGCATCCGGGTGTGCAGCGCTATCTGCGTGAAGCCGGGTTGCTGACGCGCTGAGCTCAGTATTGGCGCCTCGATTTGCGTGGCAGATGAAACCGGCAACCGGAGAAACGCAATTGCCTGAAGGATCGGAAGAGAAGGGGTTGGCAGGTTTGCCCAGGTCGGTGCAGCGGTTGGCCGCGCGCGGTGAGCGGCGCAATTACCGCGCAGGTATTTTGCTGATCAATGAAGGCGAGCGCGGCAACTCCCTGTTTGTGGTGCTTGGCGGACGGCTCAAGGTGTTTTCAAACAATGGTGATGGCAGCGAAATCACGTACGGCATTCTGGAGCGTGGCGGCATATT
Organism: Burkholderiales bacterium; assembly: GCA_031387185.1. Classification (GTDB taxonomy): domain Bacteria; phylum Pseudomonadota; class Gammaproteobacteria; order Burkholderiales; family JAEUOS01; genus CANJDH01. The sequence goes on along the minus strand of JANNCZ010000462.1, from coordinate 3,981 downwards.
TGGTGAAATGTCGCTCGATGGCGGGCCGCGTTCAGCGTCGGTGCTGGCGCTTGAGTCTTGCGAATGCGCAGTGCTGGCGCGTGCCCAAGTGCGGGCGCACGTGCGCGAAAATCCCGAGTTCGCACTCGAACTGATCAACATAGTGATTCATCGTGCGCGTGAGGCGACGCGTGTGGCGCGCGGTTTGGCACTCGATAGTGCCCACCGGCGCTTGGTGCAATTTCTCGAAATGAACACCCGCGCACCCACCGCGGGCGCCTTTCCGGAGCTCCGTCACTTCACTCATTTTGAAATCGCCAGCCGCATCGGAACGTCGCGCGAGACCGTAAGCCGGCTGCTCAACGAATTGCAGAAGGCCGGAAGCTTGCGCGTCACCCGTTACACCCTCACTGTGCTCAAGCCGTTGCCCGCAATGCTCCCGCGTGCGTGACTGGGGTCTGTTGAAAATTGAGTTTATGGTGTTTCTCCAATCTGATCCGGGGAATGCTCAATTTCCTTCCAGCAATCGGCGCGGTACCTGTGGCCCAGGGCAACGAGGCCCAGGTGCGGGACGGGTCAATTTTTGCGCCAACACAATGCGCCGCAGACAATAAAACCGCATCCGCATCCGCAGCGATTGGAAATTTATTTGCACCGAGTGTAAAAAGATCACACTCCGAGTGTCCAAATGTCACACTGCGGAGGGTTAAATGTACTGGTTTACGCCATCAAGGTGCGCTACTGTTGCAGCATTCCAATAACCGGCGCGGCAATGATTGATCCCTCTACACCTCCGCGCGAAGAAGGCCGTGCCGCATCGGTTCCCTCGTCCTCGTGGCCGCATGAGGAGGCGCATCCGCCCTCTCTATCCATGGCAGCGCCAAATGATTGGCCAGAGACCGCGCGAGCCATTGTCAATCGGCTCGATGCCGGTGCCGCACTCCCTGTACGACCGGTGCCGGGCCGCGCCATCATCAGTCTTAAGGGTGCGGAAATCGTGCGTGCCGGTTGGGATCAGGATTGTGCAGCGTTGTTTGCTGAGGCCGGGGTCGACACCGCGGGCGATGCGGTCGTGATTTCCTGCGGCGGCACAGACTTGATCGATGCCCTCGAGGGCAGGCCGCGCGCGGCCTGCTTGGTGCGCAAGCGCGATGCCACGGCGGCGGCGGACGCGTTGGCCGCGTATGTCAATCGTGCCGCACTCGCCCTGTTGATCGGCGATGTGATCGGACGCTTCCGTCAGGTGATTTCATGGAGCCGTGCGCGGCCGGGCAGCGTCGCGCCCCTTGTGCTGCATGTCTCGGGTTGTCATCCAGCGGCTACGCAAAGCGGGGTCTGGCTGCGTCCAGAGTTTGACGCCGCCGGGGTACCCGTAGCGCTGCGCCGTGCGCTGACGGCCTATTTGTATGACAAGCTCGCCGCCGGACTCGGTTCGCTCCACGACCCGTCGTCACAAGTGCACGTCGTGCGTTGGGCCGGTACGTCTGTAACAGTGTTGCCGATGGTGGCGCAGTTGTTGGCGCGGCCAGACAGTGGTGTGTGACGGCTGATAAAGCTGGCGGCATCTACTTGGCATCGCCGTGCGCCGGCGGGCTTTTACGTCAGCCATTCGCGCACTGGTGCGCCGTCGCTACGACGCAACCGTCAGCGGCCGGCGTGGCGCAGCAGCACCACTCCCATCACCAGCGCAGGCAAGCAAAACAGCGCAAACGGCATGCGCCAACTGTCCGTCACTTCATGCGTGATGGCGAATAGTCCCGGCATCACGATGATGCCGGTGAAGGTGATGAAGGTGGTGCCGCCGCCAACCACGCCAGCCATGCCCGGCGGCGACAGGCGCGCGGTTTCGGCAATCTGCACGCCGTTCCAGCCCACGGCAGTGATGCCGAACAGCGCGCACACGATCAGCACAGCGGCAAACGGCCACTGCGGCGCGAACGCGGCAGTGGCCAGAGACGCCAGCGCCATGCCAATCCCCAGCGCGCCGAGCACCACGCCAGCGCGCCGCGTGCGGTCGGCGACCCAGCCCCAAAAGATGCGCGCAGCCGCACCGCAAATGTTGGCGACCGACAGCGCCAGCCCGGCGGCCACCAGCGTATAGGCGAGGCTCTCGGTCAGATAGGCCACCAGGTAGGTGTAGAAGCAAAGTTGCAAGCCGGCGAAGGTGCAGGCGGCAATTACGTTGCGCACTTGCGCAGGATTCGCAAAGATGAGCTGGAACGGCACCGTCACGTTGGCCAATGAAATGGGTTGCGCCGGGTTGCGGTCGACGTCTAGTTCAGCGCGCAGCGGTTGGGCACCGGCCAGCATGGCTAGGCACAGCACGGCGACGGTGAGGGCAGCAGTGCGCCAGCCGAAGCCAAGGGTGAGGGCCGGTATCAGCAAGCCCGCCGCGACCGCGCCCAGCGGCACGCCGGTCTGCTTGATCGAAAACGTCAGCGACATCATGTGCGGCGGCGTAGTGCGCATCAGCATGTGGGTGCTCGCGGGCGTGATCGGGCCGTAGCCGCAGCCCAGCAGCAGCGCCGCGAGCGGTACCAGCGGCAACGGCAGGACGGTGAGCAGCACGAGCGCACATGCACACAACAACAGGCAAGCCTGGCTGATGCGCATGGCTCCATAGCGCAGGATCAGCCCACCCGACACCAACGCCGCGCTGGCCGCACCGACGTACATGATGCTGATGAAGTAGCCGATGGACCCGAGCGAAAAACCGAGGTCGCGCGCCGCATCCGGTGCCAGCACCGGCACCCCAACCGACGCGAGCGAAATGACGGACTGAATCGCGGTCGTAACAACCAGAATGCGCGTGGGAGATGCCATGAATGCGTGGTATTTTAGCGGGGCCGAATGCGCGGGCTGAGCTGCATTGCGGGGCTGCACGGCGGGGCTGCACTACGGGGCCGCACGGCGGCAGCGTGCAACGCATGGCGTGCGGCAGGAAGCCCCGCAGCAATTCCCCTGGCAATCCCCATGGCAATCCTTACCGTTAACACCGCAGCCACCACACAGACAAGACACCAGGACGCACAGCATGACACTCAAGGTTTTCATCACCGGCGCATCCAGTGGTATCGGCGCGGCACTGGCGCGCCACTACGCGGCCACTGGTGCAACGGTCGCGCTGACCGCGCGGCGCATCGATGTGCTCGAAGGCTTGCGTGCGGAACTTGGCGCCACCACCCATGCCTACGCGGCTGACGTGACCGACGCTGCCAGCCTCGCGCGCGCAGCGGGGGTCTTCATGGAGCGGCATGGCGTGCCCGACGTCGTGATCGCCTGCGCAGGGGTGTCAATCGGCATCGACTCGGCCCTGCGCGACGACGTGCCCGTGTTCAAGCAGGTGATGGACACCAATGTGCTCGGCACCCTGGTCACCTTTCAGCCCTTCATTGCCGCGATGACCAGGCAGCGGCGCGGTGCGCTGGTGGGGATCGCGAGTGTGGCGGGTATTCGCGGCATTCCCGGTTCGGGCGCTTACAGTGCTTCCAAGGCGGCAGTGATCGCGTATTGCGAATCGCTGCGCGTGGAGTTGCGCGGCAGCGGTGTCAATGTGGTGACGATTGCGCCGGGCTACATCCGCACGCCGATGACCGCGGGCAACCCCTATCCGATGCCCTTCCTCACCGATGCACCGGTGTTCGCCGCGCGCGCGGCAGCGGCGATTGCGGCGGGCGCGAGCTACCGCGTGATTCCGTGGCAGATGGGCGCCGTCGCCAAGCTGCTGCGCGTATTGCCCAACTGGCTGTTCGATCGCGCGATGGCCAAGGCGGGCCGCAAGCCGCGTCGGGGATCACAGTGATTGGCGCAGGCGCGCCCGCAAGGTGTGAGACAAGCGGCTGCGTAAATGGCGGCGTAAATGGGGTCTGACCCCATTTACGTGGATGCGGTGGGCACGGCGCACCGGCGCGCTGCAAGCGGTGCGCGCATAGCTTGCCTGGTGCCGTCGATCACCGAACTGGTATGTGATCTCGATCTGGCCGGGCAGCTCGTCGCGCGCAC
>JANNCZ010000757.1:0-2183 GCA_031387185.1 Burkholderiales bacterium | reverse complement strand
GGTGACGCCCGAGCCGATCACCGAGAGCAGGGTGCGTTCGTGGCCTTTGACCCAGGTATCGACAAAGGCGCGCGGGCTGGCCGGGATGTCACCGAAGCGCGCGATGCGCAGCGCCATGTCCTGCGGCGAGCAGGGCGATGACGCGGCGACGTGGTGTGCCCAGTTGGCGAGCGCTTGATCCTTGTTGCGCATGATGCGTGATTCCCTCATCAACCCTTGACCGCACCGGCGGTAAGCCCGGTGATGATTTGCTTGGCCGCGACAAACGTGAAAATCAGCGGCGGCAGTGCGATCAGCACGCCCGCCGCCATGATCTTGCCCCACTCGACGCCGGTGTCGGTGATGTAGTTCGAGATCGATGCCGGCAGGGTGCGCGTGTAGCGATTGGTCAGGATGAACGACAAGATGAATTCATTCCACGCGAGACGAAAGGTGAAGATCGCCGCTGCCGCCATGCCCGGTTTGAGCAGCGGCAAAATTACCAGCCAGAACACCTTGAACGGCCCGCAGCCGTCAATCGCCGCCGCCTCTTCAAGCTCTTCGGGTACCTGCTCGATGAAACCATACAGCAGCCAGATGGTGAACGGCAGGTTGAGCGCGACGTAAATCAGGATCACGCCAGACAGTGTGTCGTTGATGCCCCACGCCGCCCACACCACGAACACCGGCACCGCCAACACGGCGGGCGGCAGCGTGCGCAAAATCAGCGTGCCGTACGACAACGCATCGCGGCCGAGAAAGCGGAACCGCGCAAGGGCATACGCGCACATGGTGCCGAGCAGCAGCGTGATGATGGTGGCCGCGATCGAGATGATCAGGCTGTTCTTGAGATAGCGGTCAATGTGGCCATCCTCGATCACCGCCTTGAAGTTGTCCATGGTCGGCATGAACAGCCACGACCATGAGGTATCGAAAATCTGCCTCTCGGTCTTGAACGCCGTCATCGCCAGAATGATGACGGGCATGAGGCAGATCAGCGAGAGCACGATCAACATCAGGTAGTGCAGCAGGTCTGCGGTTTTTTTCACGGGTTTTTCAAGGGCTTTTCATGGGTTTTTCATGAGGGTGCCACCCTATTGGCCGGGGCCGCGCTTGAGCGGATTGGCGATCATCAGTACACACAGGGACAACATCGTCACGATCACCAGCAGCAAAATCGACAGGGCCGACGCGTAGCCAAGCTTCTGGCTCACAAATGCCGCCTTGTAAATGTGCAGCGAAAACAATTCAGTCGATTGCCCCGGCCCACCGAAGGTCATGACGTAGATCACCTCCAGCCCGCGGAACCCGTCGATCATGCGCATCAGCAGTGTGACAATCAGGATCGGCTTGATCACCGGCAGCTTGACCAGAAAAATGGTTTGCCACCAGTTGGCACCGTCGATTTTGGACGCCTCGATTACCGATGCATCCATGCCCTGCAAGGCGGCCAGCACCATGATGAAAACGAAGGGCGTCCACTGCCAGATGTCGGTGACTACCATCGCAAAGAAGGCAGACTCGGGCGCGGCGAGCCAGGCGCGCGGCGCCATGCCGAACAGCGAGGTCAGGTGATTGATCGGCCCGAACGAGGCATCGAACATGTAGCGCCAGATCAGGCCGACGCAGATCGGTGCGATCATCATCGGCAATACAAACACGGTGCGAAAGGCACGCATGCCGCGCACCGGCTTTTCGAGGAAGAGAGCAAGCGCGATGCCGAGACACATCTCGGCGCTGACCGCGACGAGCACGAACGCAAACGTCACACCCATTGACGTCCAGACCTGCGGGCTTTGCAGCATGGCCGCAAACGCTTCGAGGCCTACCCATTTGGCACTGTCCCAAGGTGTGCCCATGCCCCAGTCGAAAAACGACAACTGGCCTGCCTTGAGAATCGGCCAGAGCAGACCGGCAACCATCACGATCACCGCTGGGGCGATGTAGACGTAAGGCGTGATGCGCGCCAGGCGTGAATCGATCATGACGAATGTTTCAGAGGTGGCATTCAAAACTGACCATCACGCTGAAACCCTTGGTGGAAACGGGTTTCAGCGTGATGATCGAGCAGGCTGCAAGCGCCGTTCAGGCCGCTTTTATGCTTTCAGCCAGCCACCCTTGCGCGCCTCGGCTTCGACTGCCGGCACAATCGCCGTCAGCGCTTCCTTGGCCGATTTTTTGCCGGTGATGACATCCGGCAGCGC
>JANNCZ010000297.1:0-7874 GCA_031387185.1 Burkholderiales bacterium | reverse complement strand
GCGAACGCATCGTCGCCAAGATTCCCGATGTGCCCGACGACACGCCGTTGCGCGCGATCAAGAGCGCCGCCGTGATCGGCGCCGGCACCATGGGCGGCGGCATCGCGATGAACTTCATCAACGCCGGCATTCCGGTCACGCTCTTGGAGATGAAACAGGAAGCGCTCGACAAAGGCGTCGGCATCATCCGCAAGAACTACGAGAACACCGCCAAGAAGGGCCGCATGACGATGGAGGATGTGGAGAAGCGCATGGCGCTGATCACGCCGACGCTCTCGTACGACGCACTCGCCCAAGCCGACATCGTGGTCGAAGCGGTATTTGAAGACATGGCCGTCAAGGAAACCGTGTTCAAGCAACTTGACGCAGTGATGAAGCAAGGCGCCATCCTCGCCTCCAACACCTCCACCCTCGACGTCAACAAGATCGCCTCGTTCACCAAGCGCCCGCAGGACGTCATTGGCACGCATTTCTTTTCCCCAGCCAACGTGATGAAGCTGCTCGAAATCGTGCGCGGCGCCAAGACCGGCAAAGACGTGCTCGCCACCACCATGAAGCTCGCCAAGACCATCAAAAAGATCGGCGTGGTCTCGGGCGTGTGCGATGGCTTCATCGGCAACCGCATGATCGAACAGTATTCAAGGCAAGCGGGTTTCTTGCTCGAAGAGGGTGCGAGCCCTGAGCAGGTCGATAAGGCCATCGAAAAAATCGGCTTCGCAATGGGCCCGTTCCGCATGGGCGATCTCGCTGGCAACGACGTCGGCTGGTACATCCGCAAGCGCCGTTACATCGAAAAGCCGAATGTGCGCTACTCGAAGACCGCCGACCTCATCTGCGAGCAAGGCCGCTTCGGCCAGAAGACCAGCGCCGGCTGGTACGACTACAAGGCGGGTGACCGCACGCCGTATCCGTCCCCCGTCGTGACTGACATCCTGGAGAAGCACCGCAAGGAACTCGGCATCACGCCGCGCCAGATCAGCGACGACGAAATCGTCGAGCGCCTGGTCTACGCGTTGGTCAACGAAGGCGCGCTGATTTTGGAAGAAGGCATCGCCATGCGCGCGGTCGATATCGACATGATCTACATGAGCGGCTACGGTGTGCCGTCGTATCTGGGCGGGCCGATGTTCTTTGCGGATCGCAAGGGTTTGAAGAATGTTGTCGCGTCAATGGAGCGCTTCGCTAAGAATCCGCAGGCGGATCCGGGGTTCTGGAAGCCGGCGCCGCTGCTGGCGCGGTTGGCGGGTGAGGGGAAGACGTTCAACTAGCTACTCGCAAACTACTGCAACGGTGGGGTTACGCAATGACTATTGGACATTTCATGGGAGTCTTGGCATTCGTAATATCCGTTGTGCTCAATCGTGCCAAAGTAGATCATTTTTGGTGTTTGGCAGTTTCGGTAGTTGTTCCCTTGGGCCTTGTTTTTGTGACAATGCAATCGCACATGGGATCCGGACGGGCTGCCAGCGAGTTTTGGATTGAAGGGTTGTTGATGACTGTTATTCCCGCAACTGCGGGATTCTTTTTCCGTAAAAAACGTAGTTCAGAAGACTGACTCTGGCACGTCCACTTCGTGGCAGTTCCGTTAATGTTTCTCTGTGAGGTGTAAGGGCGATGAAAGTTGAAGTGCTGTTTGACAGCCAAGTGAATGATATCTGAGCGGCCTCCATTTGGAGGCGCATCGTTCACTGCGCTTGCGCAGTGCCTATGATTCGGCTCGGCTGACCTGGGCACAGATGAATCCAACGAAGGTTGAAACGGCAGTTTCAGAATGTTGCAGCGCCGATGAAAACGACCGAACCGTCGGGCATAATATTTGAATGAAATTTGAATGGAATCTGGACAAGGCGGCAGCTAATCTCCGCAAGCACGGCGTTTCGTTTGAAGAAGCGATGACGGCATTTACAAATGATTTTTGCGCCACCGCACGCGATATGGAACATTCGCACTCCGAACAACGGTTTATCGCATTTGGATTTTCTGCGCAAGGACGGCCGCTGGCCGTTTCGCATACCGAGCGTGGTGACCGAATTCGCATCATCACGGCTCGCTTGATGACTCGCCTGGAAAGGAAAATTTATGAAGAAAGTTAAGTCAGAAATGGACGACTGGATGCGTGACGAATATACGCGCGCTGATTTGGGGCCGATAGTGCGCGGCAAGTATGCAAAGCGCATTGCCGCCGAATCCAACGTTGTGATGATTGATCCTGCCGTTGCCAAAGTGTTTCCCAACGAGCAGGCTGTCAATGCGGCATTGCGCGGGTTAATTGACCTCGCGCAGGCAGCGGCGCGTCCCGCGCGGAGTCGCGCCAAGCTGGCGCGCGCCGGTTGACACAGGCTCAATCCAGGAAGCATACGCGCGACGTGGAAATTGTTGGCTATCTCTGAAGGAGTATGGTCATAAAACGCGATTTCGCTCCCATCCATCCTGGAGAAATTCTCTTTGAGGAATTTTTCGGGCCGATGAACGTCAGCCAATATCAATTGGCCAAGTCGATTGGCGTGCCGGCCTTGCGCATCAGCCAGATCGTCCGCGGCAAGCGTGCGGTGACGGCGGATACCGCGCTGCGGCTCTCAAAGTATTTCGGATTGAACGATAGTTACTGGCTGCGTTTGCAGGCGCGGTTTGACGAGCAGGTAGCGAAACAGGAATTAGCGCGTGAGTTGGCGCGGATCGAGCCGCTGGCGGCTGCAGTCTGAGTCAATGGAAAATTTTCATGAAGCCGGTTGAACCGGCGGCAGGCCGGCCATGAGCATGCACACGCTGCTCTCCGCCTTGGGCACCGCCAAAATCGATTATGTTCTGGTTGGGGGCCTTGCGGTGCTGTTGCATGGCTATCAGCGCAACACGACGGATGTGGATGTGGTGCTGGCGTTAAACGACGAGAATCTCTCCAACTTTGTCGATTGCGCCAAGCAAGCCAACCTCAAGCCGGTGTTGCCGATTTCGATTGATTCGTTGCGCGATGCTGCGTTGATCGATCAGTGGCACCGGGAAAAAGGACTGGTGGCATTCGCACTTCGGGACCCCGGCAAAATGGCGACGATCATTGACGTGCTGGTGCGCCCGGTTGTTCCGTTTGAGCAGTTGAAGCGCAATGCGCTGATAAGGCGCATTGGTGCCTTGAAGATTCCGGTCGCGAGCATTGATGACTTGATTACCTTGAAGACCGGAACTGGACGGACCAAGGACGTGATTGACATTGAGGAGTTGCGCAAGATCAAAGCGCGGGATGTGGAAAATGGCCCGAGTTGAATTGACCCCCGAACAAAACCTCCAGTTGCTTCAAGAGATTGAAGCGAACCGGGAATTCATCTTGCTCGCCTACGCATCCAATCCGGATTTGCTCGCCAAAGCTGATCCCGAGATCAAACGGATCTTTGAGGTCAATGAGGCTGCACCTGAATCGTACTATCCTGCTACGCCGAAACCCGCATGAACAGACACTCTACAGCCATAACCGCCCTGCAGACCGCCCCCACCAACGCTTTCCAAGCCATCACTTTTTTTTAATTGTCAAGAAAGGCCACACCATGACCGACGCAGTCGTAGTTTCCACCGCCCGCACGGGCCTCGCAAAATCCTGGCGCGGCGCGCTCAACATGACGCATGGCGCGACCATGGGCGGTGCGGTCGTCAAGGCAGCGATGGAGCGCGCAAAGATTGACGCGGGCGAAGTCGAAGATGTGCTGATGGGCTGCGCCACGCCTGAGGGCGCCACTGGTGGAAACATCGGGCGGCAAATAGCATTGATGGCGGGTTGCCCGGTGACGGTGTCGGGGGCGACGGTGAACCGCTTTTGCTCGTCCGGCCTGCAGGCCATCGCGATGGCCTCGCAACGCATCATCGCCGGTGAGGCCGATGTGTTTGTGGCCGGCGGCGTCGAGTCGATCTCGTGCGTGCAGAACGAGATGAACAAGCACATGTACAGCGACCCGAATCTTGTGGCGAAGAAGCCGGAGATTTACTGGAACATGCTGCAAACCGCCGAGCAAGTCTCGAAGCGCTACAACATCGGCCGTGAGGCGCAAGACCGCTACGGTGCGGCCAGTGTGTTGCGCGCTGCCGCAGCGCGCGATGCGGGCAAGACCAAAGACGAAATCATCGGCATCACGGTGAAGATGAAGACCATCGACAAGGCAACCGGCGTCGAGACCGTCAAGGAAGTGTTCCACGACAAGGATGAAGGCATCCGTGGCGACACCACTTATGAGGGCGTGGCGCAGATCAAGCCGGCCATCGAGGGCGGGGTGATTGCGGCGGGCAATGCGAGCCAGTTTTCCGATGGCGCATCAGCTGCGGTGGTGATGAACGCGAAGCTCGCCGAGCAGCGTGGCTTGAAGCCGCTCGGCATCTATCGCGGCTTTGCGGTCGCGGGCTGTGAGCCGGATGAGATGGGCATCGGTCCGGTGTTCGCCATCCCCAAGTTGTTGAAGAAGGCAGGCCTCACGATCAACGACATCGGTCTGTGGGAGTTGAACGAAGCCTTTGCCGTGCAGGTGATTTACTGCCGTGACAAACTCGGCATTCCCGATGAGCGCCTCAATGTGAACGGCGGCTCGATTGCGGTCGGCCATCCTTACGGCGTGACCGGCGCACGTCTGGTCGGCCATGCGCTGATCGAAGGCAAGCGGCGCAGTGTGAAGTATGTCGTCATCACCATGTGCGTCGGTGGCGGCATGGGGGCGGCCGGGCTGTTTGAAGTCGCGTGATCGCAGCGGGGCGAATGATTTGCCGCAAGGCGAGTGGCGTAAACTGCATGACATTCTTGACCGGGAGGGCTTCATGAAAAAGCGCATCATGGCTGCCGTTGGGGCGTTGTTGCTGGCGGCAAGTCTGCCTGCCAGCGCATTGACGATTGGTGATATCGAAGTCAAATCTGCCTACGGCGAGCGCTTTGATGCGCGCATTCCTCTCACCTTGCAAGCAGGTGAAGATCTGTCGCAGGCTTGTTTGCGCCTCGATACCACTGTCGTAGCGGGATCGTCGGTGCCGACCCTGGTGGACTACACGCTCACCCTTGAGCCGGTCGCAGCCGGCAAGAGCGCCGTGCGGCTGGCCACCGCCAAGGCCTTGACCGAGCCGGCAGTGCGCATCAATCTTGTCATTCGCTGCGGGCAAAAGACCAGTTCGTCGCGCGAGTTTGTGGTCAATCAAAAACTGGGCAACATCAAAAAGTAATCAGCGTCATGGTGCCGCCTGCGCCGGCCGGTGCAGTGGGTGGCGGCAGCAACAGCGGCGCTGGCCAGCAACTCTCATGTCTTCCAAGCTTCTCTCGCGCCGCGACCTTGCGTTTGTCCTGTACGAACTGCTCGACGCGGACAAACTGACCACACGCCCCCGTTTCGCCGAGCATTCGCGCGAAACCTTCGATGCCGCTATCGATCTCGCCGAACAGATCGCCACCGATTTTTTCGCTCCGCATAACCGCAAGAGCGACGAGAACGAACCAACGTTCGATGGCGAACGTGTCACGCTGATCCCTGAAATCGCCGCTGCACAAAAAGCCTTTGTCGAGGCCGGCCTGATGGCGGCCGAGCACGACGCCGAATACGGCGGCATGCAGATGCCGACCGTGATTGCGAAGGCGATGTTCGCGTATTTCAAGGCGGCCAATGTGTCGTCGAGCGGCTATGCCTTCCTCACCATCGGCAATGCCAACCTGCTGCTGCATCACGGCACGCAGCGGCAGATCGACACCTATGTGCGGCCGATGCTGGCCGGCAAGTGGTTTGGCACCATGTGTCTGTCGGAGCCGCAGGCCGGCTCGTCGCTCTCCGACATTCGCACCCGCGCCGAGCCGCAGCCCGACGGCACCTACCGCCTGTTCGGCAACAAGATGTGGATTTCCGCAGGGGAACACGACCTTACCGAAAACATCATCCACCTGGTGCTCGCGAAAATTCCCGGCAGCCCGCCCGGGGTGAAGGGCATCTCGCTGTTTCTCGTGCCGCGCAAGCTGGTCAATGCCGACGGCAGTGTGGGTGAGCGCAACGATGTGGCCCTCGCGGGCCTCAATCACAAGATGGGCTATCGCGGCACGGTCAACACCCTGCTCAATTTTGGCGAGGGCAAGTTCAAGCCGAAGTCAGGCGCGGGCGCGGATACGGTGGGGCGCGCCGGCGCGGTGGGCTACCTTGTTGGCGAGGTCAACCAGGGCCTGGCCGGCATGTTCCACATGATGAACGAGGCGCGCATCGGCGTCGGCCTCGGTGCCGTGATGCTCGGCTATACCGGCTATCTGCACTCGCTCGACTACGCGCGCAACCGCCCGCAGGGCCGCCACCCCACGAGCAAGAATCCTTCGTCGCCGCAGGTGCCGCTGATCGAGCACGCCGACATCAAGCGCATGCTGCTCGCGCAAAAGAGTTATGTCGAAGGCGCATTTGCGCTCAACCTCTACTGCGCGCGCCTGGTCGACGAGCACAAGACCGGTGAGAGCGAAACGGTGCGTGCCGAGGCGGGTCTGCTGCTTGACCTGCTCACGCCGATTGCCAAGTCCTGGCCCTCGCAGTGGTGCCAGGAGTCGTTGAGCCACGCGATCCAGATTCACGGCGGCTACGGCTATACGCGCGACTACCCGGTCGAACAGTTTTATCGTGACAACCGCCTCAACCCGATTCACGAAGGCACGCATGGCATTCAGGGCCTCGACCTGCTCGGACGCAAGGTGTTGATGAAGGACGGCGCGCTGCTCAAGCTGTTTGGGCGCGAAATCGAAAGCACCTGCCGCGAGGCTGCGTCCGTGCACGCGTTGACCAAAGCTGCTCCCGCCAAAACCGCTCCAACCAAAACCGCTCCAACCAAAGCCGCTCCTACCAAGGCCGCTCCCACCAACGATCTTGGCGCGATGGCCGACGCCCTCGGCCGCGCTGCATCACGCGCCTTGCAGACCACGCGCAAGTTGTTTGCCGCCAATGACCTCGACAAGACCCTGGCCAACGCCTCGATCTATCTCGAAATGTTCGGCCACCTCGTCGTGGCATGGGTGTGGCTCAAACAGGCAGCAGTGGCGGGCAAGGCGCTCGCGTCCGACCACAATCTGGCGCCCGCCGAACAGGCGTTCTATCGCGGCAAGTTGCAGGCAGCGCAATTCTTTTTCCAGTGGGAGTTGCCCAAGTGCGCTACCTGGTGCGACCTGCTCGAATCGATCGACACCACCACGCTCGACATGCAGGACGAATGGTTTTAAGCGGCTTGAAAACAATCGAAGGAGCATAAAGTGAGTCTTAAAAAATTGATGGACCTGTCCGGCAAGACCGCCATCATCACCGGCGGCTCGCGCGGGCTGGGCCTGCAAATGGCCGAGGCGCTCGGCGAAATGGGCGCGAAGCTGGCGATCACGGCGCGCAAGGCACACGAGCTGGACGAAGCGCACGCGCACCTGACCAAACTCGGCATCGAGGTGCTGACGGTGCCCTCTGATCTGGGCAAACCGGAAACCCCGGCCTTCATCACCGAGGCCGTGATGAAAAAGTACGGGCAGATCGACATCCTCATCAACAACGCCGGCGCTACCTGGGGCGCGCCGGCAGAAGACCATCCGCTCGACGGCTGGATGAAGCTCATCAACCTCAACCTCACTGCCAATTTCCTGCTGTGTCAGGCGGTCGGCAAGGCCTCGATGATCCCGCGCAAATACGGGCGCATCGTCAACATTGCGTCGGTGGCAGGCCTCGGCGCCAGCCCGCCGCAGATGGAAGGCACGATTGCCTACAACACCACCAAGGGTGGCCTGGTCAATTTCACGCGCCAGTTGGCGGCCGAGTGGGGCAAGTTCAACATCACCGTCAACGCGATCTGCCCGGGCTTCTTCCCCTCAAAAATGACCAAGGCCACACTCGATGTACATGCCGAATTTTTCAAGAGCC
>JANNCZ010000669.1:0-5500 GCA_031387185.1 Burkholderiales bacterium | reverse complement strand
CCGTGATCTGGGTCAGGAACTTGTTGCTCGGGTGGGTCACCACGGTGAGCGCGTCGAACGCCACCGGCAGCTCGATGTATTTGATGCCGGCGGCGCGGCAATCGGCCATTTCTTTTTCGAGGATCGGGCGCGAAGCGTTGGCGATATCAATCTCGCCGCGGCAGAATTTCTTGAAGCCGCCGCCGGTGCCGGAAATGCCGACCGTCACCTTGATGGCGTTTTTCTTTGATTTCTGGAACTCTTCGGCCACCGCTTCGGTGATCGGGTACACCGTGGACGAACCGTCGATTTTGACGATCGGGCCGGATTGGGCAAAGGCCAGGCCCGCGCCAAACAGGGCGAGAGAGGCTGCTGTCAGTTTGAATGTACGCATGGCAACTTCCTTTCTGAACTCAAGTTAATACAACAAGGGGTGAACTTTATGAAGTTTTCGTGACAGCCAGATGACAGGCGGCGACTTGTTTCATGAAACGGCGTAGCGCCGGGATTGCGCGCACGGCCGATGCCATGTGCCGCGATTCACCCGCTCGTCACACGCGCCTTGCTAGACTCGCATCCCCTTCACATCTACCAGGACAAGGAGGCATTGATGAACCTGATCCTCTGGCGCCACGCCGAAGCCGAAGACACCACGCCCGACCTCAAACGCGTGCTCAGCAAGCGCGGCCTCAAAGACGCCACGCTGATGGCGCAGTGGCTGCACGCGCAACTGCCACCCGGCACGCGCGTCATCGCCAGCCCGGCCGAACGTACGAAGCAAACCGCGCAGGCGCTGGTCTCCGATTTCGAAATCGTCAAGGCCCTCGCGCCCGACAAGGGCGTGGAGGATTTGCTGGCGGCAGTGGAGTGGCCCGATGCAGGCAATGACCACACCGTGCTGGTGGTGGGGCACCAGCCGACGCTGGGCCAGACCGCCGCGCTGCTGATCGGCGGCGCCGAAGCGCCCTGGAGCATCAAGAAGGGCGCCGTCTGGTGGATCTCCAACCGGGTGCGCGGCGAAGGCGCGCAGGCGGTGTTGCGCCTGGTGATGAGCCCGGACCGCCTGCACTGAAACCGCCGCACCGCCGGCCCTGAAACAGCTGCATCGCGGCGTGCGCGTGTAATCCAATCTTCATTTTCGTGTCACCGCGCAGTCACGGCGGCGCACTACCTTGTGTCTCCGGCATGTGCCAGATTCTGTCGGGACACAAAAATGAGCAAGCCCCCCGGTGTCAAACCCGGCTTCAAACCCCTTGGCTTCAAGCCCTTTGGCTTGAAACCCTTTGGCTGGCTGGACAAGATGAAACCGCGCGGCTTCAAATCGCTCGGATGGCTGGGTCAGGAAGAAGCCTTTCAGCTCGCCCCCTCGCTCGGCAGCACGCGGCCCGCAGCGCCGGTGCGCGAACGCGCGGTGGAGAAAAAACCCGATGCGGGTTACGCGCTTTCCTTCGCCAACAGCACCTCCGACATCGTCGAAGCGCAGCGCCTGCGGTACAAAGTGTTCGCCGAAGAAATGGGCGCCAATCTTGTCAGCGCCGCGTCGGGGCATGACATCGACGAATTCGACGAACACTGCGAGCACCTGCTGGTGCGCGAAGCGGAGACCAGCCGCGTGATCGGTGCCTACCGCCTGCTGCCACCGGAAAACGCACGCAAGCTTGGCCGCTTTTATTCAGAGAGCGAATTCGACCTCTCGCGCCTGACCCACTTGCGCGAACGCTCGGTCGAGGCAGGCCGCTCCTGCGTGCACTGGGAGCACCGCAACGGCACGGTCATCATGTTGCTGTGGAGTGGCATTGCCCAGTACATGAAGCGCTACGGTTACGAGTACCTGATCGGCTGCGCCAGCGTCTCATTGCGCGACGGTGGCCACAATGCCGCCAACCTGTTCGCCGGTCTCAAGGAGTCCCAACTTGCCGGCGCCGAGTACCGCGTCTTTCCCAAGCTGCCGCTGCCGGTCGAAAAACTGCGCAACCAGGATGCAGTCGAGATGCCGCCGCTGGTAAAGGGCTACCTGCGCGCGGGAGCCAAGGTCGGCGGCGAACCCGCGTGGGACCCGGATTTCAACACTGCGGATTTCTTCATGCTGCTGTCGATGAGCCAGCTCAATCCGCGCTATGCGCGGCATTTTGGCTAGGCTGCGCGCGGTTCTGCCGGCAGCGGAGTCGGCCCGAACGCCACCAGGCGGTCACCGTGTGCGCGCTGCTTTTCGCGCAGATCGGCGCAGATGAGGGCCAAGTCATTGCGCAACGTTTCCGCATAAGCGGCGCGCGCCGCGCGCACCTCCTCGACAACAGGATCGGTCCACGTATTCACGACATCAGTCGTCCATCAATTCTTCGGGTGTGCATAATTGGGGAGGCGCGATGCCTCGTGACCGGCACAAGGAAAGGCGTCACGGTTCACAGGTGGACGCGTCCAGGTTGATCCATATATTCCCGAACGGATATAATTCATGATTGAAAAGCGACGGCCATTGTTCTGGGAAGGATCCTCCAAAAAGGACTTCAAGGAGTTTCCCATTCCGGTTCAGAAGGACATGGGCGTTGCGCTATTTGTGGTGCAGTTGGGCCGCACGCCAGATTCCTCGAAGCCCTGGAAGGGGCTGGGGCCAGGTGTGTACGAACTGGTGGAAGACCATCGGGGTGATGCTTTTCGCGCGGTTTACACAGTTCGGGTAGGTGATGCAGTCCATGTGCTTCACGCGTTCCAGAAAAAGTCCAAATCCGGCATCGCCACACCTCAGCCGGACGTGGACCTGATTGAAAAGCGGTTGAAGGCGGTTCTTGCCCGGTACGGGCTCAGCGGGAGATGATGATGCGAAGCAAAGACGGCAACAAGGGCGCGGACAACGTATTGACCGATCTCGGATTCGAAGACGCGGAGGAGTTGTCGGCGAAAGCCGAGCTCGCCGTGAAACTCAATGAACTGATCGAAAAGCGGGGCCTGAGCCAGACCGAGGCGGCGGGCATCACCGGCATGACGCAGCCCAAGGTGTCGCAGGTGCGCCGGTACAAACTCCAAAATATCTCGCTCGAGCGTCTGATGCAGGCGCTCGTGTCGCTTGATCAGCAAGTCGAGATCGTGGTTCGTCCCGCGCGCCGTGCGCACGTTGCCGGGATAACAGTTGCAGCCTGACCAGGCGGCAACTGTCTTGCTGCGCATCCCGGCGCGCTCTTCAATGATTTCAATAGTGTCCGTGGAAGGACGGCGCTTCATCGAAATGGACGGGAAAGACCGGCTTGCCATCAGGCAAGCACAATGTTATATTTGCTGTCAATTTTGTTGCTTATAATGAAACAAATTGACCGTAAAAAATAACTTTCAGGCGAAAGTAAAAACGAAAGCGAAAGCGCCCGCCAAGACACTCGGCCCGCGCGCCGCACAGCTTGTCACCGAGCTCAACGAACTGCGGCGCTCCACCTTCACTCTGGCGGATGTGGAATCCATCACCCGCCTGTCCGCAGCGGCGTCGCGCAACCTCGTGCATAAAGCTTATCAACGGGGCCTGGTCACGCGCCTCAAGCCCGGCTTGTTCAATCTGGTTCCGTTTGAACTCGGCCGCGCCGCCACGCATGTGGACAGCCCGTATTTGATTGCGCGTGAACTGGCCGGTGCCGCGCCCTATTTCCTGTCGCACGGCACCGCGTTTGAACTGCACCGCATGACGACCCAGCCGGCCTTCACGGTCCATGTGTCGTGTACACGGCGCGTGCGTCCGCAAATAGCGGGCGGCTATGATTTCCGCTTCATTCACATCACCGGCACGCAAATCTTCGGCACCATCAAGCACTGGATCGACAAGGAGCGTTTCGTGATGATCAGCGACATCGAGCGCACCCTCATCGACGGCCTGCGGCGCCCGGATTTGGCGGGGGGCATCACCGAAGTGGCCAAGGGCATGTGGATGAAACGCGATGCGCTGGAGGCCGGGCGGCTGGTGGACTACGCATTGCGCCTTGACGTGGGCGCCGTCACGCGGCGCCTCGGGTTTCTTCTGGAGCATTACGAATTGGCCGGCGCGCCGGCGCTGGAACGATTGCGTGCCAAGCTGACCGCGGCCTATCAGCGCCTCGACCCGCTGCTGCCCGCCGAGGGGAGTTTTACCGCCCGCTGGCGGCTGCAGCTCAACGTCACGCGCGACGAACTCGACGCTGCCCGGCTTGGCTGATGATTCCGCAGCGCAACCTGTCGTTGATCTCGAATGCGCTGGCCGCCGGCGGGGACCGGCGCATCCCCGAGGCCGTGATCGAACGCGACTACGTGCTGGCCTGGTTTCTCACCGCGCTGGCAGCGCATCCGCTGCGCGACGTGCTCGCCTTCAAGGGCGGCACGGCGTTGCGGCGCTGCTGGATCGAAGGCTACCGGTTTTCGGAAGACCTCGATTTCACCTTGACGCGACCGATCGGTTTTGAAGAAATTCTCGCCGGGTTCAATCAAATCTTCGCGGCCCTCGCAGCGGATTCGGGCCTGCGCATCGCGTTTGACCGGGAAGACCGCCGCGCGCATCAAAACAGCCACACGTTCTATTTGCGCTATCAGGGGCCGCTGCCCGCACCCAACGATGTCAAGGTCGATATCACGATTAGCGAAGTGCTGTGCTACCCGCTGGCGCGGCGCCCGGTCCTGCGCACCTACAGCCAGTTTGATGATCTGCCGGAGCGGGCGGCCGTAAAAGTCTATGCGCTCGAAGAAATCGTGGTCGAAAAACTTGTCGCGTTAAGCGACCGCGCGCGCACCGAGCCGCGCGATCTGTATGACCTGTGGTATCTGCTCGGCTCCACTGACATGCGCATCGCCGAAATGCGGCACGAACTCGATGCCAAACTCGCGCCGCGGCAACGCGTGGTGGCGGGTCTGGAGCAAGCGATCAGCGCCAAGCAGGAGCGCCTGCGGCGGCTATGGGATGCGCGGCTCGCGCACCAGATGAGCAGTCTTCCGCCATTCGATGTGGTGTTCCGCGAGGTGCAGCGCGCCGTGCGTGCGGCGGGGTTGCCCAAGGCGCGCGACTGACGCCTTAAGAGTGGCTCCCACCAACGGTTTTTGCCGAATGATAGCTGAAGGCCCTTGTCTACCAACGGTTTGCACGGGATGCCAATTCAAAAAACGGGAAAAAGCCGGTTCCCAACGGAATGGAGTGGAGAATTCTAGTTATATAAAAGTATAATATTGGTCCGTGTAGCAAGCTCCCCCGTCAAACTGGAACAAACCATGCACACAGCCACACTGCGTTCACTCGGCGGCTCGGTCTCGCTGACCTTGCCCAAGCAACTTCTGAAATCCCTCGGCCTGCAAAGCGGCAGCGAGGTGCAAATTGCCCTTGACCGGGACAAGCTGATCGTGAGTCCCAGAAAACGCCCGAAGTACTCCTTGGACCAATTGCTCGCGCAGTGTGAGGGTAAAAAATTCCGTATTGACAAGGAGTGGGATCGTGCGGCGCCGGTCGGCAAGGAAGTGATATGAGGCGTGTTCCGGAGCGGGGCGATATCTGGCATATCGATCTCGAACCGGTGCGCGGCAC
>JANNCZ010000627.1:0-3551 GCA_031387185.1 Burkholderiales bacterium | reverse complement strand
CGAAGACGCGCAGTGGGCCTATATCGTGATGGAGATGGTGCAGGGCAAGACGCTGATGCAGCATCTGGCGGCGGGCGACACTTACGAAGTGCGCGAAGCGGGCGAGATCGTGCGCCAGATTCTTGATGGCATGGGTCATGCCCACAGCGCTGGTGTAGTCCATCGTGATATCAAGCCTTCGAACGTCCTGATCAACAGCGATGGCCGCATCAAGATCAGCGATTTCGGCATCGCGCGCACCGAGGCGTCGCCGCTCACCCAGACCGGCAACGTGATGGGCACGCTGCACTACATGTCGCCCGAGCAGTTTATGGGCGCCCAGATCGATGCGCGCGCGGATCTATACGCCATCGGCGTGATCGCCTACGAGCTGCTCACCGGGCGCAAACCCTTCAGCGGGGACGCGCCGTTGATGATGCAGCAGGTGCTCAACCAGATGCCCGAGAATCCGTCGCGCGTCAACCCAAAACTCACGCCGCTGGTTGATCGCGTGCTGCAACAGTCGCTGGCGAAGCGACAGGAAGACCGCTTTCAGAATGCGCGCGAATTTTCCGAAGCGCTGCGCGAAGCGGTTGAAGTGAACACCACGCTGACCGGCGCGGCAGCCGGGGCCGCGGTACACAAGGGCAATGCGGTGATCCCGACCGACCGCTTCAACACCGCCGCGCTGATGAATGCTGCGCGCTTGCTCGCGCCAGCGGCCCGCACTGGGCCGATGGGTGTTGCAGGCGGCGGCGCGGCCGAATTCGCCGCCGGCGACAGCGCGATCCGTCTCGACAAAAGCATCAAGCGCGCGCGCATCCTGTTCATCGATGATGAGGAGCGCATTCTCACTGCATTGAAATCGCAGTTTCGCGAGCGCTATCACGTCTTCACCACCACCGAGGGCGAGAAGGCGCTCGACTTCATCACGCGCTACCAGATGCATGTGATCGTCAGCGACCAACGCATGCCCAACATGGTGGGCGTTGAGCTGCTGCGCCGCTCGCGCGAAATTTCGCCCAACAGCGTGCGCATTCTGTTGACAGGCTATTCCGACCTCGCCGCCATCGTCGGCTCGATCAATGATGGCGAGGTTTACCGCTTCATCAGCAAGCCCTGGGACAACACTGACCTGCAGACCATCGTCGCTGAAGCGGTGACGATTGCGCTCGAACTCGCTGATGCGAAGCCGCTCGCTGTGACGAGCAGCGGCAAAGAGGGTGCGGCACCCGCCCTGCCGGCGCGCGTCGAAGCCGGCATTCTGGTGGTGGATCAAGACGAAGAATTGTTCCGCGTGGTGCGCGAGCTGATGGGCACGCAATGCCCGGTGCTGTACGCTGCGAGCGCCGATGACGCACTGGCGGCGCTGCAAAAAAGCGAAATTGCGGTCGTGGTCACCGACGTCGACTTTGGCGAAGGCCAGCTCACTGCCATGCTGAAGTTGTTAAAGCAGGAGAACCCGCAGATTCTCGCCATCGTGGCCACTGAGGCGTCGGATTCGGAACTGGTGATCGAACTGATCAACCAGGCGCAGATTTTCCGTTTCCTAAACAAGCCGGTAAACGTCAAGCTGGTGCGCGGCCACATGCTGGCGGCGCTGGAGCGCTACCTCGCCTACAAAGCCACGCCGCAATTGCTCAAGGCACAACAGGTTGTGGTGGTCGAAGACGAGCGTCAGGTCTCGTTGGCCCAGCGCTTTCTCGGTGGCATCAAGTCATTGCGCGGTCGCTGGTTCGGCGGCTGAGTGGCTGCTGGGGCTGCTGCTGGAGTTGCTGCCGGCGCAGCTACTACTACTTGAGGGGGCAGCCTGCACGCTTGCCTGTCACCTGGGAGAGTGCAAACGTGTCTGCCACTGCCGCAAGCGCAGTCGCACAGTCGCTCTCGATTTTCAGCGTCAACAATGCATCAGCGCGCGTGCGCCCGACGTTGATCGCGGCGATGGGCTTGCCCGCCGCATGTGCCGCTTCGCAAAAGCGGTAGCCCGAGCGCACCATCAACGAAGAGCCGGCCACCAGCACGGCATCGGCGCGCAACATCGCCGCCATCGCCGCATCGGCACGCGCACGCGGCACGCTCGCCCCAAAGAACACCACGCCGGGTTTGAGCCTGCCGCCGCAGACATCGCACACCGGCACGTCAAAGGCCGCGAAGTCCACGCCATCGAGATCCGCATCGCCATCGGGAGCAGTGGCCGCGCGCAAGGCTTGATACGCCGGGTTCGCTACCTCCAGCCGCGTTTGCAATGCACTGCGTGCCGACAGCGCCTGACAATCGAGGCACACTACTTGACGAATGCCGCCGTGCAGTTCGATCACGTTCGCACTGCCGGCGCGCTGATGCAGACCATCGACGTTTTGCGTCACCAATTGTTCGATGCGGCCGGCCTGCTCCAGGCGCGCCAACGCTTGATGCGCCGCGTTGGGGGTGGCATCGGCCATCACGCCAAAGCCAATCATGCTGCGCGCCCAGTAGCGTTTGCGTGCGGTCTCGTTGGCGGTAAATTCCTGATGGGT
Organism: Burkholderiales bacterium; assembly: GCA_031387185.1. Lineage (GTDB taxonomy): Bacteria > Pseudomonadota > Gammaproteobacteria > Burkholderiales > JAEUOS01 > CANJDH01. Next base: position 1,056 of record JANNCZ010000627.1, on the reverse strand, counting down.
GATGGGCTGCTTGCGCTGCCACTCACCGCGCACATCGCGATAACCGGGAATGCCCGAGCCGGTGCTCACCCCCGCGCCGGTGAGTACGAACAGGCGCGGATGTGCCTGAACAAAGGCTGCGAGCGCAGGCAGTTCAGGCAGCACAGGCAGCACAGGCAGCACAGGCAGCACAGGCAATGCAGGCAGCGCAGGTAACGCAGACCGTGCCACCGCCGTCACCTGAAATCACCCGCCCGCGCGCAACTGATCCAGCCCGGTCTTGAGCGCCCCTTGCAGCATCAATTGGTCTACACCGAAGGCAAACAGACGAAAACCGTGCGCCAAATACTCACGCGACCACGCCTCATCGGTCGCCAAAAACGCCGGCGTCTTGCCGTGCGCTTTGCACGCGGTGACGATGCGTTTGACGCCCTGCAAATACGCCGGGTGTTGAAATTGCCCCGGCACGCCAAGAAAATTGGTCAGATCAAAATGCCCCAGCCACAGCGCATCGACGCCCGGCACGGCGGCAATCGCCTCGACATGGCCGAGACCTTCGGCGGTCTCGATCTGCGGGATCACCATCGTGCGCGCATGAATCGCTTCGATCTTCGCTGCGACATCCCCACCCTGATAGTCGTCGTGGGCAAACCCGAACGCGGCCCCGCGCCGCCCCAGCGGCGGATAGCGCGTACACGAGACGATGTGCGCGGCCTCTTCGGCGCTGCCCACCATGGGCACCATGATGCCCATCGCGCCGATGTCGAGCGCACGTGCGATGAAGTGATATTGGCCGGCCGGCACCCGCACCATCGGCACGATGTCAAGGCCACGGCACAGCGCAAACTGGGTCTTGAGGGTTTCAAATTCGAGGCCGCTGTGCTCCATGTCGTAGAGCACAAATTCGGCGCCGGCGTTCTTGCAAAGTTGCGGCAGGCCAGGCGAGAAAAACTCGAACACCATCGCGCCAAAGGCTTTACCGCCATTTGCAATCGTCTGCTTGACCGGGTTGTCACGCATGATCATTCTCCGTCCAGGATTCAATTGCGCCGCATTGGTTTGCAGTCTGAGCAGCGA
>JANNCZ010000625.1:0-2399 GCA_031387185.1 Burkholderiales bacterium | reverse complement strand
CGCGCGACACATGAACGAGGATATCTTCAAACTTGTGGTGCATCTCGCCACTCAGGCCGCGCGACCATTCAACGCCGTTCACGCGCGCTGTCATCGTGAGCGCGTAGGGATCGGGAATGTCATCGGCGGTCACCAGCCACGGCCCGAGCACATTGCCGGTGTCGAAGTCCTTGCCTTTGGTGGGGCCGAGTTGGCCCTGCATTTCGCGCATCTGCTGGTCGCGCGCCGAGAAGTCGTTGAAGATGGTGTAGCCAAAGACATGCGAGCGCGCGTCTTCGCGCCGGATGTTCTTGCCGCGTTTTCCGAGCACGATGCCGAATTCGAGCTCGTAGTCGAACATCTTGCAATACGCCGGGCAGATTACGTCGTGCCCGGTGCCGACCACGGCGAAACGGTTGCACTTGTAATAGACCGGCTCCTCGTACCAGATGCGCGGCACATCGACCTTGGCCGGGTCGGTGGGGTAGCCAGTGATGCCGAACAAGTGACGCTGGGTGCGCGCCTGACGCAGGTGTTTTTCAAAACACAAAAAGTCGCGCATCTGGCGCGGCTCGGGCAGTGGCGCGGCGAGTTTCACCGAGGCAAGTTCGTGCGTGGTGTGCGGCGCGGCCACCAGCGCGCGTGCCTGCGCCAGCGCCGCATCGCCTCCGTCGATCAGGGCCAGCATGTCGCGCGCCCACGGCGCACTGGTCGCCGCAGTGAAGTCGGAAATCTGCGTGCCGCTGGCGTCAAGCGCGCCAATGTGGCGCGCGCCGGTGGCGAGATCGAAGGTGACGAGTCTCATGTTGACTTTCTGCAGGCGAATCGGATGAACACGGTTCGACTCAGTGCGCTGGTGCGGCTGAACAATGCGGACAATGCATGCCCTTGGCAACTTGCTCCTTGTGATGGCGCCCCATCAGGCCGAAGATGCGCGGCACATCGGGCCGCCCGGTGTCGCCGGTAAATTCGCGATACAGCGCATTGACGTTGATGAAGATGCGCTCGCCGTCGGTCCAGTCGCGAAACGCATCAAAGTTGATGTCGCGCGCGGCTTGCTCATCGGCCATGCCGGCGTCAAAGCGCTTGCGCGCCTCGACGCTCAGATACTCAAGATAGTGCTTGAGGGCACGCACGCCACTTTTATCGGTGATCGGGCCATGCCCCGGCACCACGGTCTCGACATCCCACGACAGCATCAGGTCGCAAGCCTTGATCCAGTTCGACACCGGTCCGGCCCACACCGCAGGATGGCCGCCGACAAAGAGAATGTCGCCGGTGAACACGGCGCGATCGGCCGGCACGTAAGCGAGCACATCGCCACGGGTATGCGCCGGGCCGACATTGACCAGGCGCACTTCCTTGGCGCCGACATGCAGGGTGAGATCACGCTCGAAGGTCTCGGTTGGCGGGGTATAGACGATGCCCTCAAAGTCGAAGCGCGAACCCATCATCTCGTGCAGGAACGCGCCGGCCTCACCCATGGTGCGCCAGTTGGCCATCATGTGGCGAAACTCTTCGGGCGGGCGCAGCGCCATTTCTTCCGCGCAGCCGCGGCTGGCGATGATGCGCGCGCCAGTCACCAACTGGTTGCCGAAGGTGTGGTCGCCATTCGCATGGGTGTTGATGAGTGTGCCGATCTTCGCCGCAGCCGGCAGGGCGCCCTTGATGCCATCGAGCATCTCGCGCGTGAGGGTGAGGTCAAACAGGGTATCGACCAGCAGCGTTTCGCCCTGGTCGGTGACCAGACCCGCGTTGCTGTAGCCCCAGGTGCCGTCGGGCAGCAGCCACGCGTAACAGCCGTTGCCAAGGTCGTGCAGGCCTTTGGTGTAGTGCCAACTGGACATAGTTGCCTCGCTGAAACGATGTCGTGTTTGTATACTGTAGTCACCTGCGGGTTACGTCCGATTTGGCGACGTCAACAAACAAAAAAATGCGTCATTGCTGAGGAATGGTCACCAAAATTCGTCTATAGGTTTCGTTCGTCGATGCAATTCCAAATGAATAGCGTAACCAGCCCTTTTTCATTGATTCTTGAATTTCAGTTGGTAAGGCCTGTACTGACACGCCGACTGCTTCCAAGTCCTTGATTCCCGCTTGGTTCTGATCGATTGTTCTGGTCAAGCTTGCGGACACAACAGCTGCACACGAACGATCAATTGCTTGCTGCGTTTCCGTGTCCAGTAAATTCCATACTGCTAACGAAATCCATAGGTCGTTTGCGATGAAAGGGCGCGCAATCGAGGGGTGATACAAATATTTGGCTGACTCGCCTAAGCGCAAGTCCGCCATATCCCGTGGCCCTAACGCCTCAACGGCTTCGATTGTTTGCGTCTTCAATGCAGGAGCTAAATCCCCTCGCGAGTACGATTGCACGCCAGCACCCGCGTGTTGCATTGCTATCGCGTAGACACCGCTTA
>JANNCZ010000615.1:0-7883 GCA_031387185.1 Burkholderiales bacterium | reverse complement strand
CAAATCAAACTCGGCAGATTCGCCGGTCGCGTGCATGCGCACCTGCCAGGTCGGCGCGATCAAACCGTTGACGATCAACTGCGGCGTGATGCCATCTTCGTCCAGCAGGTCGAGCGTGGGCGGGTGAAAGGTCGAGGCGCGCAGATCGCGCTCGGGCGCGTCAAGCGCGTCGAGGACTGTGGCGTAAATGCCGTGGCGCGCGAGGCGCAGCGCCAGCGTGAGGCCGACCGGGCCGGCGCCAGCGATGACAACGTCACTCATGCAGTCTTGGCCTTGAGCTTCTTCTCAAGATGCGGTACCAGCCCGCCCGCGCGCACCATGTCCATCAAAAACGTCGGCACCGGCTCACACGCCAGGTGTTGCGTGCCAGTCGCATTGGTCACCGTGATCGCGCCCGCCTCAGCATCCACGCTCACTTGATCGCCATCAGCAATGCGCGCCACATCGCGGCTCACCACCACCGCGAGGCCGAGGTTGAGTGCATTGCGGTAAAACAGCCCGGCATACGACTCGGCAATCACTGCGGCGACGCCGAGCACCTTGAGGGCCTGCGGTGCCTGCTCACGCGACGAGCCAACACCGAAATTGCGCCCGCCGACGATTACATCGCCCGGCTTCACTGTCGACGCGAATTCGGGCACGACGCTTTCAAGGCAATGGGTAGCGATTTCCTCGATGGCGAACTTCATGTACTTGCCGGGGGCAAGCACGTCAGTGTCGAGGTTGTCGCCGAGTTTCCAGGCGCGACCGGTCATGTCATTACGCTCCTAAGCTTTTCGTTTGGGCAGCTTTGCCGCCAATACCTGTCCGCGCGCAGTAAGGCGATACTTCTGCAGTCGGCTGCCCGGTTTTTCCGGAATGGTCATTTCGACCAATTGTTGCTGCAATGCTGGACGCAGGTAGTTCTCGCGAAATGTTGGGCGGTGCTTGAGTGAGAGCCGCCGCTGAATTTCCGAGGGCGCCCATTCGTGCACGCCGATCACTCTCAACAAGCGATGCAGCGGCACTTCGACTGGGTCGGCGACTGGGTCGCTGACAGGGCGGCTTTCCGATGACGGTTTGACGAACTGAAACACAGTCCACAACCCCGCCGCCTCGTAGCGAAACTCCGGCATCGGACACTTCGCCGCCGCACACGCTTCTTCGATGCGTTCTATGCCGCGCCCCCACGCCTCGATCATGCCGGCGCGGAAAAACGCATTGGCAATATCGGGGTTATACGGCAGTGACGAATGCTTTTCGTGCAGAGTAGCCGCTGTCCAGTTCGGCGGCAACTGCCCGCAATTCCAGATCATCAATTTATCCGGATACACGCTGATCTGAACCGGCACCGCGCTCGCATAGTCCTTGTGCACCACTGCGTTGAGCACGGCCTCACGCAGCCACTCGTCGCGCCAGGATTCCTTCCACTCGATGTTTTGGTGTTCGCAAGGAGGTCGCTTCATTGGAATGCTGTGGTCAAGGCCACCCGTGCTCATCTGGGGAAAAAACTGATCGATTGCGGATTGATCTATAATGTGGCAATGTACCACATTAATTGATTCGACGCTATGTCCAAGTCCTTGCGTGTCTCCGACGCCCTGTTTGACGCGGCCACACTCGATGGCTCCGCATTGTCGCGCTCTGCCGCACAGCAGATAGAACACTGGGCGCGACTGGGTCGCGCGCTGGAAAAGCGCGGGCTGACTGCGGACAGCGCCATCGCTCTGCTGCAAGACCGGCCCGCCGCCACCCAAGACCCGTGGAATGACAAGCGCGCGCGGCAGCAGCGCGACCTTGCGCGTCTCGATGCCGGCGCGGCGAAGCAGGACGACATGGCATGGGTTAGTGCAGGCATGGCGCGCAACGCAAAAATTCTCAATGGCCCTTACTAAACCCGTCATCCCGGTTGACCAGGCGCCAATAACACTGGAGGTGATGGGCCGTGTGCTGAGCGCCGCAGGCACCAGCCTGGTGCTGGCCGGCGGGCAGGCATTGCTGTTCTGGATGAAACGCTATCAAATCGGCCCACCCAGCACGACCGGCCCACAAGGTCACGCCGGAGTGACCTGCGACGCCGACTTTCTCGGCACGGCGGCAATGGCGCGCAAGCTTGCAAGGGCCCTCAATGCGCGGCTCGAAGAAATGCCCGCCGATGCGTTGAGCAGTTTGGCAGCGCAAATCCGGATTCCGGCCGGTCATGGACTGGAACACAACATCGATGTCATCCACCAGCTGTACGCGGCGGGCGGGCTGCGCAAAACCGTCGAATTCACCAAGCGCGCGCAGCGCCGCGCGCTGACAGCACAGCTCGAACAAGGATGGACGATTCGTGTTTTGCATCCGCTCGATGTGCTCGCTTCGCGGATTCACAACGCAGCGGACCTCGTTGCGGCCAAGGGCCCTCATGTGGTGACCCAGGCACGCTGGGGAATCGAGGTAGCTCGAACAGCGATGACGAACTTGCTGAACAGCGGCGAGGCCGGCGGCGAACGCCCCGGTGCTCTGGTGCAGGAAATTTGCCGCCTCGCACTCAGCCAGTCTGGCAGGAAAGTCTTCAAGGAGCATGGCGTAGAAACGGCGGCGGCCATTCCGTTCGAGCTCATGTCGGCACAGACTCCCGCGCGTGCGCGTCAGGCGGGAACGATTTACCAACTGCTCCAGAAGCACCGGCGCACACGCGATGTCGAGCGGCCATGGTGAGCAGGTGAGCCGCGTAGCGCCGGCCGCAGTGCAAGCAACCGTCTTGGCTTCTGGTTGCTGTCTTCGATACGCCTGACGGGTTGGTTACTGTTACTACGTAGTCCTACGCCAGCATTCCCCGCGGATCCGCAATCCGCCCCATCACCGCACTCGCCGCCACGGTATAGGGTGACGCGAGAAACACCTGGCTCGACACTGCACCCATGCGGCCCTTGAAGTTGCGCGCGGTGGAGGAGATGACGCGCACGTTTTCGCCGAAGCGGTCGTCACTGTAGCCAGCGCAGACGCCGCAGGCGTTGGGCAGCACGCGCGCGCCGGCGTCAATCAGCACTTGCATCACGCCTTCGGCTGCGGCGAGCGCTTGATCCTGCTTTGACGCGGGCGCGACCAGCAACTGCACGCTTTTCGCTACGCGGCGGCCAGCGAGCACGCTGGCTGCTGCGCGCAGGTCAACCAGCTTGGCGCCGGTGCAGGCGCCGATGTAGGCGGTGTCGATCACTTCGTCGTAGTCATTCACGCCGCGTGAATTGGCGGGGCTGTGCGGCGCGGCAACTTGGGGTTCCAGCGTCGTGGCGTCGAAGCTGTGGTGTTCGTCAAAGGTGGCGCCGGCATCGCTTTGCCACGCGGCAACTTCGACATCGTGCGCGCCAGCCTCAAGGAGAAAGCGTTTCGTGGTCTCGTCCGGCGCGATCAGGCCCACTTGCCCGCCGAGCTCGGCCGTCATGTTGGCGAGCGTCATGCGCTCCTGCATCGATAGCGCGCCAATCGCGCTGCCGCCAAACTCGACCGCCTGATAACGCCCGCCGTCCATGCCGAATCTGCCGCACAGGAACAACATCATGTCTTTGGCGGTGACGCCATCACCGAGCACGCCGTCCCACTGCATCAAGATGGTCTCGGGCACGCGCAGCCAGATTTCACCGGTGACCACGACGCCAAGCATCTCGGTGGCGCCAACGCCAAACATGTAGGTACCAAACGCGCCGCCAGTGGGCGAGTGCGAATCGCCACCGACTGCTAACAGGCCCGGCTTCAGGTGACCTTTCTGCGGCAGCACGACGTGGCAGATGCCTTCGCCGTCGTAGAAGTGTTTGATCTGGTTGGCGTGCGCCCAGTCGCGCGTGATCTTCAAAATGGTGCGGCTGTCTTCGTCCCAACCCGGCACATAGTGATCAGTGATGAGGACGATCTTGTCTTTGTCCCACACCTTGGCACCGAGGCGCTCGAGCATGGGGGCGAGACGGCGCGGGCCGGACGAGTCGTGAAACATGGCGAGATCGACCTTGCAGGTGACGATCTCGCCGGGGGTGACGTGCGGCTTGCCGGCGGCGCGCGCGACCAGTTTTTGGGCAAGCGTCTGTGCGAGCGTTTGCCCAAGCGTTTGCGGTGGCGTTTTCACCGGCTGCGAAGAAGCTGTAGTGGTCATGTGCCGCCCGGAAAACGATCAAGCCGCATTGGATCAAGCCGCTTTGGTATGCATCACCTGATGCGGTGCCGGCACCGGCCAGCCCGCTGCGCCGCCAACTTCGGCAATCGCCTTGTTGGTGTCGAAGAACACCTGCCAGTAGTCATTGTTATTGCAAAACGGGCGCACGCCGATCAAGGTGCCCGCAGCATTGAACTCGATGATCTCGATTTGCGGCGCGGGGCTGGCGACGACATTGGCAATCTTGCTGATGCGCTCGCTCAAGCGCGCAATCGCTTCACGCGGATCGACGCCATTGGCGATCTGGCATTTGAGGTCGCAGCGGCGATACGGGTTGTGCGTGTAGTTGACCACGTTGTCGGCGAGGATCTTGCCGTTGCCCACCATCACGCGCAGGTTGTCGACGGTATCGATGGTGGTCACGAACAGGCCAATCTCGCGCACGTCACCTGTCACGCCGCCGCCGGTGATCATGTCGCCTACCTTGAAGGGGCGCAGCACGATCAGGAAGGCCCCAGCTGCAAAGTTGGAGAGCAGGCCCGACCACGCCGCACCGATCGCAATGCCGGCCGCCGCCATCAGGGCCGCGAACGAAGTGGTTTGGATGCCAAAGATCGAGAGGATCGCCAGCACCAGGACGATGCGCAGCACCACCTTGATCGACGCGTCACCATAGGTGATCAGCGTCGGGTCCACCTTGCGCTGGGCCATGCCGTCACGCGAGAGTTTGGTGATGAGGCCGATGGCCCAGCCGCCGATGATCCACAGGATGATGGCGCCGAGCAGTTTCCAGCCGATATCGACCAGATAGGGCACCAGCACGCGTTCGACTTCAATCAGCATTTCACCAGTGGTCACAGCGTTCTCCTCGCAGGCATAAGGGATGGGTGGTGGACATTGTCGCAAAACTTGCACCGGTGTCGCGCCGGCACCCGGCTCGCGTCACGCTTGAGTCTGTCGTCGTATGTGTGCGTCAGGCTTGGGCCGCCGGCAAGTACGTCATGCGGTGTCAACCGTGCGTGACCAAGGGCGCCGGCGCCCCCTCGATCATCACGTTGACGCAGGCCGGCTTGCCCGATGCCATCGCGCGCTCGACCGCAGGCAGCAACTGCGCCGCTTCGGTGACAAACTCGCCATGCCCGCCGAAGGCCACGGCAACCTGATCGTAGCGCACCGGCAGCAGCTCGCAGCCGTGCAGGCGCGCTTTGCCGTAGGCCTTCAACTGGATTTGATACTCGGCGTTCCAGCGCGCGTCGTTGCCAACGATGGCGACAAAGGGGAGGTTGTGGCGCACGGCAGTGTCGAACTCCGCCACATGAAAACCGAAAGTGCCATCGCCCATGAAGGCGAGTACTGGCACGTCGCGCATGCCCAGCGCCGCACGCGCGCCGATCGCAAATGGCAAGCCCGGGCCGATGGCACCGGCCGGGCCGTTGATGATGCGCTGCGGCGCGCTCAAGCAGGCCTGCGCCCACTGGCCGAATTCGCCGCCATCGGAAATCAGCACGGCATCCGCATCACTGTCGAGCACGGCCTGCAGCGGCCGGCACGCTTCGACCGGGCGCAAGCGCTCCGGCAATGGTGCACGCGCGCTGATCCACGCCGCGGGGCGATGCTGTAGCGCTGTGGTGATTTTTTCGCGCCAGTCGCGGTGGGTGCCGGTGGCAGCGGTCAACACGGATAGCGCCTGATCAGTCAGGGCGGCGATGGCTGCTGCTGCTTCTGCCTCCATGCTTGCCGTGAGCCGCGTACCCAGTGCGCGCCGCGCACGCTCACGCTCGACCTCTTCGGCATCGATCTGCATGCACACACACGAAGCTGAAAATGCCTTGCTAAATTTGAGCGTGAAGTCCACCTTCTTGCCGACCAGCAGCACACGGTCTGCCTCGACAAGCATTTGCGCAAAAGCACCGAGGGCTGGGTCATTGACGCCGCGCGGACTCTCCATGCCGATGACCGGAATGCCGCACGCATCTTCGAGCGCCAGCAAGCGCGCGCGGCCGCTGGGTGTGAGCATGCAGGGGCCGGCCAGCACCAGAGGTTTCGCGCCCGCAGCGAGCCAAGCGAGCGAACGCACCGCATCGGCCGCGCCAAGAGTCTTGGTGTGAGCGGCTGCTGGCGCCTGACTTCCCGTAGAAGCGCTTGCACCAAGGGTTTGCTGGGTTGCATCAATCAAGGTTTCCAGCGCGTCGGTGGGCAACGACAAATGCACCGGTCCCGGCCGCCCGGTCTTGGCAGTGTGCAGCGCGCGCGTCACATCGGCAGCGAGGCTCGCGGCGCTCGCTGCCGTGAACGAGAGCTTGGTGACCGGCGCGGCCATTTCGGCCTGGCGCATTTCCTGGAACGACCCCATGCCGATCTGATCATTGGGCGCGTGGCCCGACAACAGCAGCACCGGCGACTCGCTCATCTGCGCGGTATAAAGCGCACCCACCGCGTTGGCATGGCCCGGGCCACCGGTGACCAGCGCCACGCCAGGTTTGCCGGTGAGGCGCGCATGCGCGTCGGCCATGTGCACACAAGCGGCTTCGTGGCGCGTGTGGATCAGCCGGATGCCGCTCTCGAACAGGGCGTCGAACAGCGGCATGATGTGGTTGCCCGAGAGGGCGTAGATGGTGTCGATGCCTGCGCGTTGCAGGGTGTGTACCAGCGCGTCGGCACCGCGATGCTTGTTCATGACAAATCCTTGTTTCGTTTAGGCGGCGCTGTGTGCGGGAAGCAGAGACTGACCCGGTTTCACGCGCGTGAAGCGCACTGGCTCGCGGGTCAGCACGATGCGCGCGTCCTGCTGACGCACCACGGTGTAAGTGGACGTGGGCAAATCGCCAGTCGCGGGAAAATCTTCACGAAAATGCGCGCCGCGTGAATCCTCGCGCGCAATCGCCGCCTCAACGATCACGCGGCTGACCTGCACCAGGTTCTTGAGATTGAGCCAGTCGTGCCAGGTCAGGTTGAAAGCGCGGTCACCATCGGCGACCCCGGTGGCGTCGAGTTGCGCATCAAGTTGCGCGAGTTGTGTTTTGGCGCGCTGTAAGCCAGCAGCAGTGCGCAGGATGCCGGCGTCGTCCCACATGCAATCGTAGAGGGTTTCGCGAATCGGCTCCAGGCTCGCGGCAGGCCGCGTGAATGGCGCTTCGGCGGCGGCGATGGCGCGCGCGATGGCGGCTTGGTCGGGTGCGCGCAGTGCTGCAGTTGACCGGCTCGACGCAGCGCCGTCCTTGACATAGCGCGCCATCGCATCGCCCGCAATACCGCCAAACACAGTCGAGTTCGCCACGCCATTGCCGCCGAGACGATTCGCGCCATGCACGCCGCCGGTGTCTTCGCCCGCCGCAAAAAGGCCGGTCAACTCCGTCGAGCAATCGGCGCGGAACTGCACGCCACCCATCATGTAATGCGCCGTCGGCACCACTTCCACCAGCCCACCGGCGAGATCGAATCCGCAATCAGCGCAGCGCTCGACCATGCCCTTGAATTGCTTCTTCACATTCTCCGGCCCCAGATGCCCCATCGAAATATAGAGGCCGCCATGGGGCGTGGTGTTGCCGCGACGCATCTCTGTATACATCGCGCGCGACACGATGTCGCGCGTGGCGCGCTCATTGCGCGCGTCGTACTTGTGCATGAAGCGCTGCTCGTCGCCACCGAGCAGATAACCGCCCGAGCCGCGCAGGCCCTCCTCGATGATGGTGCCGGTGATGCGCGTGCCCGCGCCCGCCAGCACACCGGTGGGGTGGAACTGCACCATCTCCATGTCGCGCAGCGGCAGGCCGGC
>JANNCZ010000430.1:0-18495 GCA_031387185.1 Burkholderiales bacterium | reverse complement strand
GAGACGGTGACCGAGACTGCGCAATTTGCCGGCGCGCTCAAACGCAGTGTCGCAAGCGGATTGCCTTCGGTGATTGAAGTCGTGATCGATCCGAACGCGATCACCACACAGACCACCATCAGCGCCCTGCGCGAGAAGGCGAAGAAGCAGCGTGACTGGAAAGCGGCGAGTTTTAACTAAAGCCGGCCGCCGGGCGTGCTGTGCATTTCCGCGAAATCCTGTGATTGAATGCCAATACAGAAATCTGTATGATTGCGCAATGAAAACCACTCTTGACCTTGACGACTCGCTGATGCGCAATGCGAAAGTATTTGCCGCCCAGCAGGGCAGCAGCCTGACCCGCCTGATTGAGGAGGGTTTGCGCCTGCGCCTTGCCACGCAGCGCAACGCTGGCAAACCGGTTCGCGCCGTCAAATTGCCGGTCTCCCGCAGCAAGGGCGGTTTATTGCCCGGCATTGATCCGTGCAGCAACAGTTCGATGCTCGATGCCGCCGATCGAGCGTAAATGACGCCAGACATCAACATACTGGTCGCCGCCTTTCGCAAAGACCATCAGCACCATGGGCAGGCAAGACAATGGCTGGCCGATGCCATCGGGCAGGATCACGCGGGCATGCCCTTGCGTCTGCTGCCGCTGGTTGTTGCCGGTTTTGTGCGGCTGGTGACCAATCCAAAAGTATTTGTCCAGGCAGATCCGGTAGAGCGTGCGGTCGCTTTCGTTGACGCGCTGCTGGCGTCACCGCTGGTCCAAATGGCCGCTTCTGGCGAAGAATGGCCGCAGTTGCGCCAGCTTTGTTTGGACGGAAGTCTGCGTGGCAATGCCATCCCCGACGCGTGGCTGGCTGCATCCGTGATTCGGCTGGGTGAGCATCTCGTCACGTTCGATGCCGGCTTCAACAAGTTGCTTCGACGCGAGCAGTTAACCCTGCTCGTCAGTGCATGAGCTGGGAATTCGCCGCCTGGCTGCTCCTCGGCGGCTCCACCGTGCTGCTGTTCCTCGGCCTGCCGGTCGCGTTTTCGTTTCTGGTCATCAACCTCGCCGGCGCGGTGCTCTACCTTGGCGGCGAGCCGGGGCTGATGCAACTGGCGCGCAACAGCGTCTCCTCGGTGATGAGTTTTTCGCTCACACCCATTCCTCTCTTTGTGCTGATGGGCGAAGTGCTGTTTCACACCGGCCTCGCAGTCAAGGTGATTGACGGTATCGAGCGCCTAATCAAGCAGGTGCCGGGGCGGCTTGCGGTGGTCGCGGTGGTTGCGGGTACGGTGTTCTCTGCCATCTCCGGCTCGACCATCGCCACCACCGCCATGCTCGGCAGCCTGATGCTGCCCGTGATGCTGGCGCGCGGCTACCACCCGACCATCGCTGCCGGGCCGATCATGGCGATCGGCGCGGTGGATATGCTGATCCCCCCTTCGGCGCTGACGGTGTTGCTCGGCTCGCTGTCGGGCATTTCGATTTCCAAATTGCTGATTGGCGGCGTGCTGCCGGGCATGTTGTTGTCGGTGGCCTTCGTGATTTACATCGTGGTGCGGGTCAAGACCAAACCCGAGTTGGCGCCAGCGTCCGAGCTTGAAGAGCATCACGGCTGGGACAAGCTGCGGCCATTTTTTCAATATGTGATTCCGCTGGTGTCGATCTTCGCCATCGTGGTGGCCTCCATGGCGGCGGGCTGGGCCACGCCGACTGAGTCGGCCGCCATCGGCGCACTCGCGACCATCGTGCTTGCGGGTCTCTACCGCGCACTCACTTGGGATGCGCTGATGAAGTCGCTGCGCGGCACGGTCGGCATCTCGTGCATGATTTTGTTCATCATCGTTGGTGCGACGACGTTCTCGCAAATCCTCTCGTTCTCGGGTGCGTCCAACGGCCTGGTGCAACTGATCACCGGCCAGGGCTACCCGCAGTGGGCGGTGATCGCCGGCATGATGTTGATCCTGATCTTCCTTGGCATCTTTGTCGATCAGGTCAGCATGATGATGATCACACTGCCGATCTTCATGCCGGTGGTGCAGGCGATGAATATTGATCTGGTGTGGTTCGGCGTGATGTTTCTGATCTGCATGCAACTCGGCCTCTTGTTGCCGCCGCACGGCATGCTGATCATGACCATGAAGGGCGTCGCGCCGCCCGAGGTATTGATGTCCGATATCTTCCGCGCGGTGGTGCCTTACGTGCTGATGAGCCTGGTGCTGCTCGCGCTGGTGTTTTTTGTGCCCGGCGTCGCCACCTGGTTGCCGGCGCTGCTTGGCTAAACGGAGCGCCTGCTGCATCCGGTGAGCGTGCCCTGTTTGGTTATGTCCTAACGTTGATGAAAGACCGTTCGCAATGACTTCCGCACCGATCAAAATCCTGACCTCGATGGCTACCAAGGACGCCCTCGACGGCCTCGTCAAGGAATACCCGCAAGCCGCCACGCAGCCGATTGAAATCGAAAGCGTCGGCGGCGTGAAGGCGGCAGACCGCGTGCGCGCCGGCGAAGTGCTCGATGTGATCGTGCTCGCAGCCAGCGTGATCGATGGCCTGATATCCGAGGGCAAGGTGCGCGCGGGCAGCCGCCACGACTTCGCCAGCTCCGGCGTCACCGTGTGCGTGCGCGCGGGGGCGCCCAAGCCAGACCTCACCAGTGCCGATGCCGTCAAGCGCGCCGTGCTCGCCGCCAAGACCGTGTGCTACTCCACCGGCCCCTCGGGCGTGTATCTCGAAAAATTGTTCGAGCAGTGGGGCATCAGCGCAGCAGTCAGTGCCAAACTGGTGATCGCGCCGCCCGGTGTGCCGGTTGGCGGCCTGGTGGCCCAGGGCAAGGGCGAGATCGGCTTTCAGCAGTTGAGCGAACTGATCCACATCAAGGGCATCGACATCGCCGGTGGCCTGCCGCCGGACATTCAAAAGCGCACGACATTCTCTGCCGGTATTCCAGTGACGAGCCGGAATGTGGAAGCCACACAAGCGCTGCTCGCGTTCATGCTCTCGCCCGCCGCTGCCGCGACCAAACGCAAGAACGGCATGGAGCCAGCCTGAGGCACGGCGGCCGGAACATGGAATGCCGAGTGCTCGGAGACGCGCTCCCAGAGCCATTCTTCATGACATGATGCCGAAAAGGCATGGTGGGAGCGGCTTTCAGGCCGACGCCATGCGCAAACAGCATTGGCTTCAACGCCGCCTTGCCGGTACGATGCAGGCATGACTACCTCTTTCCCCCGCATCGGCATCCTTGGCGGCATGGGGCCGCTGGCCACTGCCGATTTTTTCGCCAAGCTCACGCGCGCCACGCCGGCGATGCGCGATCAAGACCACTTCCCCGTCACGCTCGAATCGGCACCGCAGATTCCCGACCGCGTGGCTGCCATGCAGGGGCGCGGCGAGGATGTGCTGCCGGCCTTGCGTGCCGTGACGCAGCGTTTGATCGATGCCGGTTGCGACGTGATCGCCATGCCGTGCAACACGGCACACCTGTGGCACGCTGCGCTGGCCGCGGAACTGCCGGTGCCGTTCCTGCACATTGCCGATGGCGTGGCGGCGCAGCTTCGCGAAGTGCGCAGCGAGACCGGCGGCGCAGTGCGCAAAGTTGGCTTGATGGGTACGACCGCGACATTGGCGTCGCGCCTCTATCAGGATCGCATCGCGGGCCTCTCCGGCAGCGGCTTTGAATGGGTGCTGCCCACCAGCGGCGAGATGACCGCTGCTGTGATGCCGGGCGTCGCCGCAGTGAAGCGTTACGAGATCAGCGCAGCCCGTGCGCTCTTGCTCCCCGTGGCGCAGCGCCTGGCAGAGCAGGGCATCGACGCCCTCGTGCTGGGCTGCACTGAAATCCCGCTGGCCATCACACAGGCGGACTTTGCGCAAGGAAGCGGCGCCGAAAGCAGTTGCATGCGCGTCATCGACGCCACCGACGCCCTCGCGCGCGCCACCGTGGATGCCGCTCTCAAGCTGCGCGGCAGCGGAGCACGCCGCGCCGCGTGATCTGTTGCCTTGCGCTACCCTGATCGCCATGGAATCGAAATGGCTCGAAGACTTCATCTCGCTTGCCGAGACGCGCAGCTTTTCGCGCTCTGCCGGGCAGCGCCACGTCACGCAGCCGGCCTTCTCACGGCGCATCCGCTCGCTTGAAACCTGGCTCGGTGCCGACCTGATCGACCGCACTTCGTATCCCACGCGCCTCACGCCCGCCGGTGAAGTGTTTTACGAGCAGGCACTGGCCATGCTCGACAGCATCGCCGGCACGCGTGCCTTGTTGCGCGGGCAGCGCGCTGCCGCTGCGCGCGAGATTGATTTCGCCGCGCCGCATACGCTCTCGCTCACGTACTTTCCGCGCTGGCTTACCGCCCTGGAGCAAGGCTACGGCCCGCTCAAGAGCCGCCTGATCGCCGCCAACGTACACGACGCGGTGATGCGCCTGGTAGAGGGCGGCTGCGATTTGTTGATGTGCTATCACCATGCGCGCCAGCCGGTACAACTCGACCCGCAGCGCTATGACATGCTGCTGCTCGGGCGCGAACGGATTGCGCCGTACGCGCGCTCTGACCGCAGCGGCAAGCCGGCGTTTGCACTGCCCGGCACGCGCGAGCAGCCCTTGCCGTATCTCTCCTACGGCCAGAACGCCTACCTCGGGCGCATGGTCGAGATGATCCTGGCGGACGCAAAGAAGCCACCACACCTGGAGAGGCGCTACGAGACCGACATGGCCGAGGGTCTCAAGATGATGGCGCTCAACGGTCATGGCGTCGCCTTCTTGCCTGCCAGCGCAGTGGTGACGGAACTGAAAGCCAGGACCCTCGCAGCGGCGGGGGAGGCGTGGAGCGTCGAGATGGAGATTCGTCTCTATCGCGAAAAGCCTTCGCCAGCGCGGCCCGGCAAGCGCGCGGCACTGGAGGTGTGGGATTACCTGACCCGGCAAGCAGTTATTCAGCCCGCCAAGGTTATGCCGAAAAGGCATAAGGCGATGAAAACATAGCATTGGCCTTGCGCGCAGCGGCTGCGTACAGTCTCGCTCCATCACATTGACTGGAAGCCGACATGACTGCCGCCGCCGCTACACCTGCCAACCCCGCACCCACCCGCAACGAACACGATCTCCTCGGCGGGCGTGACGTCCCCGCCGCCGCCTACTGGGGCATCCATACCCTGCGCGCGCTGGAGAACTACCCTATCAGCGGCACCCGTATCGGTGCCTACCCCGACCTGATCCGCGCCCTCGCGCTGGTCAAGCAAGCCGCGACGCGCGCCAATCTCGACCTCCAGCTCATCGACGCGGCCAAGGCGCGCGCTATCGAAGCGGCGTGTGTGGAAGTGGCCGGCGGTGCGCTGCTGGATCAGTTTGTCGTCGATGTGATCCAGGGCGGTGCCGGCACCTCGACCAACATGAACGCCAACGAAGTGATCGCCAACCGCGCGCTCGAATTGATGGGCGCGGCCAGGGGCGACTACGCCACCCTGCACCCGATTGAAGATGTCAACGCGTCGCAAAGCACCAATGACGTGTACCCCACCGCGCTCAAAGTCGCGGCGTGTTTCGCCATCGAGCGCTTGCTCGCGGCGATGGCGCAGTTGCGCGGGGCCTTCGAGAAAAAGGCCTTCGAGTTTCGCGATGTGCTCAAGATGGGCCGCACCCAATTGCAAGATGCCGTGCCGATGACCCTCGGCCAGGAGTTCACCACCTACGCCATCATGCTCGGTGAAGACGAAGCGCGCCTCGCGGAGGCGCGGGCGCTGATTCAGGAAATCAATCTCGGTGCTACGGCGATTGGCACCGGCATCAACACCGACCCCGAGTACGCGGGCCTGGCGTGCCGCTACCTGAGTGAGTTGTCCGGCCTGCCGCTCAAGACCGCCGCCAACATGATCGAGGCGACGCAAGACACGGGCGCCTTTGTGCAACTCTCGGGCGTGCTCAAACGCATCGCCGCCAAACTCTCCAAGACCTGCAACGATTTACGCCTGTTGTCGAGCGGCCCGCAGGCCGGGTTCGGCGAGATCAACCTGCCGGCGCGCGCAGCCGGCTCGTCCATCATGCCGGGCAAGGTCAACCCGGTCATTCCGGAAGTCGTCAACCAGATTGCGTTTGAAGTCATCGGCAATGACATCACCATCACCATGGCATCCGAAGCCGGGCAATTGCAGCTCAACGCGTTCGAGCCGATCATGTTCTGGAGCCTGGCCAAGAGCATCACCCACCTCACGCACGGCTGCCAGACGCTGGCCGTCAATTGCGTGGCCGGCATCACCGCCAACCGCGAGCTGCTCGCAGCGCGCGTGCGCTCCTCGGCGGGGCTGGCCACCGCGCTCAATCCCCATATTGGGTATGAGAACGCCACCATGATCGCCAAACAGGCCATCGCCACCGGGCGCGGCGTGGCCGAGCTGGTGCTGGAACACGGTTTGCTTAGTGAAGCCCAGTTGGCCGATATTCTGCGGCCGGAAATCCTTACCCAGCCGCACCGTCTCAAACCGCTGCGCCATGCGAAATAAATCTGTAAGATGCCCCATCGTCCGAAGTGTGGGGGGGCATGCCGGACAGATAACTGGCAGCCGCTTTTATGCACCACCATGCACCATCAAGGAACGACTTTTTTAACCACCAAGGAGACAGCAATGAAGAAATTGATTCCCGCACTCGGCCTCGCGCTCACCGCTCTGTTCGCCACCGGCGTGCAGGCGCAAACCCTCGACAAGATCAAGAAGGACGGCGCGATCACCATCGGCCACCGCGATGCGTCGATTCCGTTTTCGTATTTCGATGACAAGCAGCAACCCATCGGCTACTCGATGGACATCTGCATGAAGATTGCCGATGCAGTGAAGGCAGAATTGAAGCTGCCGAACCTGAAAGTCAACCTCAACCCCGTTACCTCGGCGACGCGCATCCCGCTGATGGCCAATGGCACGATTGACCTCGAATGCGGCTCGACCACCAACAACATCGAGCGCCAGAAGCAGGTGGCGTTTGCCCCCACCACCTTTGTGACCGCCAATCGACTGGCCTCCAAGAAGGCATCCAACATCACCAAGCTCGACGACATGAAGGGCAAGGCACTGGTATCGACCAGCGGCACCACCAACCTCAAGCAGGTCACCGAGCTCAACGGCTCGAAGAACCTCGGTATGAACATCATGGCCGCCAAAGACCATGCCGAAGCCTTCCTGATGATCGAGACCGGCCGCGCCGTGGCGTTTGCGATGGATGACATCCTGCTCTATTCACTGATCGCCAGTTCCAAGGCACCGGCTGACTACGTTGTCACCAACGAAGCGCTGTCGGTAGAGCCCTACGGCATCATGATGCGCAAAGACGATCTCTCTTTCAAGAAAGTGGTCGACACCGCAGTGATCAACATGATGAAGAGCGGCGAGCTGGACAAAATCTACGCCAAGTGGTTCACCTCACCGATTCCGCCCAAGGGTATTAACCTCAATCTGCCGATGACGGCGGCACTCAAGAAAGTCGTCGCCGCCCCGACTGATTCGGGCGATCCAGCCAGGTACTAAAAAGCGCGCGGCAACGCAAGCAGTAGAAACGGGGGACTCGCGAGAGTTCCCCGTTTCGTTTTACTTTGGCACCTTGGTTGCAGCATAGCAATACCGTTTACCTGATGACCCGCAGCATGTATTTGCAGCGCGGTTCTGAGGGAGAGGAGGCCGTCACGTGAATTACAACTGGAACTGGAATATTTTTTGGTCGCCGCATCCGGAGGGTGCCGGCACTTACATGTCATCGCTGATTGCCGGCTTGGGCTGGACGTTGTCTACAGCGCTCACGGCCTGGGTGATCGCGCTCTCGCTCGGTGCGCTGGTCGGCACCATGCGCACCACGCCCACCAAGTGGATGGTGATGCTGGGCAACGCTTACGTCGAGTTGTTTCGCAACATTCCGCTGCTGGTGCAAATGTTCCTGTGGTACTTCGTGCTCCCGGAAATGCTGCCCAAGGGCATTGGTGATTGGTTGAAGCAACTGCCCAACGCGCCCTTCGTCACGGCCGTGATCTGCCTCGGCTTCTTCACCTCCGCGCGCGTTGCCGAGCAGGTCAAGGCCGGCATTGGCTCACTGCCGCGCGGCCAGACCATGGCCGGCACTGCGCTGGGCTTGACGCTGCCGCAGACCTACCGCTTTGTGGTGCTGCCGCAGGCGTTTCGCATCATTCTGCCGCCGCTCACTTCCGAGTTTCTCAACATCATCAAGAACAGCGCCGTCGCGCTCACGATTGGCCTGGTCGAACTCACCTCGCGGGCGCGTTCGATGCAGGAGTTCTCGTTTCAGGTGTTTGAGGCCTTCACTGCCGCCACGCTGATTTACATCTTTGTCAACATCATCGTCGTCAACCTGATGCGCCTTCTGGAAAAGAAGATTGCCGTGCCAGGCTTGATCGGTGGCGGCGGCATGATGGGCGCAGGCCACTAAAGGAGAAATGACACCATGTTCTCCAATTTCGATTTCAACGTCATCGAGCGCTCGTGGAAGTATTTGTTCTTCGACGGCATGGCCTTCACGCTGCAGCTCACGGCCCTGGCCATGCTCGGCGGCATCATCGTTGGCACCCTGCTTGCCCTGTCCCGGCTCTCCAGCATCAAGCCACTCTCGGTGGTGGCCGGCGGTTATGTCAACCTGGTGCGTTCGATCCCGCTGGTGCTGGTGATCTTCTGGTTTTATTTCCTGGTGCCTTACATCGGTAGTTGGGTGATCGGCATCTTCAGTGGTATCGCACCTGGAGCGGTGGCATGGCTGCTTGACACGCTCGGGGTGCGCTGGACCGCGGGCCAGCCGATCAAGGTGGGCGCGTTTTCCTCATGCCTGATTACCTTCATCATGTTCGAAGCCTGCTACTACTGCGAGATCATGCGGGCCGGTATCCAGTCGATTCCGCGCGGGCAGGTGTCGGCCGGTTATGCGCTTGGCCTCAACTACTGGCAGACCATGGGCAGCATCGTGCTGCCGCAGGCCTTCCGCAACATGACGCCGGTGCTGCTCACGCAAACGGTGGTGCTGTTTCAGGATGTCTCGCTGGTTTATGTGCTCTCGATCACCGACTTTGTCGGCGCGGCGTCCAAGGTGGCGCAGCGCGACGGACGCCTGGTGGAAATGTACTTGTTCGTGGCAGTGGTGTATTTCGTGCTGTGCTTTGGCCTCTCCACGGCAGTCAAACAATTGCAAAACAAAATTGCGATCATTCGCTGATTGATCAAAGGAAAATCAAATGATTGAAATCAACAACGTCAGCAAGTGGTACGGAAGTTTTCAGGTGCTCACCGACTGCACCACGAAGGTAGAAAAGGGTGACGTGGTCGTAGTGTGCGGCCCGTCGGGCTCGGGAAAATCGACCCTGATCAAGGCCGTCAACGGCCTCGAGCCGTTCCAGAAGGGCGACATCCTGCTCGACGGCATTTCGGTGGGCGACCCGAAGACCGATCTGCCCAAACTGCGCTCGCGCGTCGGCATGGTGTTCCAGAATTTTGAATTGTTCCCGCACATGACGGTGACCGAAAACCTCACCATCGCGCAGATCAAGGTGCTCGGCCGCACACCGGACGCGGCGAAAGAGAAGGGGCTCAAGTACCTCGACCGCGTCGGCCTGATCGCGCAAAAAGACAAGTTCCCTGGCCAGCTCTCCGGTGGTCAGCAGCAGCGCGTCGCGATTGCGCGCGGCTTGGCGATGGACCCGATCTGCATGCTGTTTGACGAGCCGACCTCCGCGCTCGACCCCGAGATGGTCGGCGAAGTGCTCGACGTCATGGTGCATCTCGCGCAAGAAGGCATGACCATGATGTGCGTCACCCACGAAATGGGCTTCGCGCGCAAGGTCTCGAACCGCGTCATCTTCATGGACCAGGGCAAGATCGTTGAAGACTGCGCCAAGGAAGAATTCTTCGGCAATCCCGATGCGCGCTCGGAGCGCGCCAAGAACTTCCTGTCAAAAATCCTCGCGCATTGAGTTGATCCGGCGCCGACTCGACAAAACTGGTTCCAGAATGAGCGTCGCGTGGGACGGTTTTTCTGGGATCGATGGGTGCCACCTTTGACCTTTAGCTTTAGTTTGGCGAGTGGCCGAAGTCGGCCACTCGTACGCGCCGCAAGTCACGCTCGCGCCTGCTCAGACGAGCACGGTGTCCCTGGCGGGAGCGGTTGCTTTTTTCGCCACCTGCGCCTTGCGCGGCCGGGCGTCCCCCACTAGCGCAGCAGCGTCGGCCAGCGTCGCGGTGCACTCCTCCTTGAAGAGGTAGTCGTAGGCGGGCTGCTCCCACGCGCCATCCGGCGGCGCCAGCGGATCGATCACCTCGACGCGATGTTCGAGCACGAAGCGGCTCACCAAGAGCTTGCGCGGGTCGCCGTGCGTCTGCGCACCTTCCCAAGCGAGGATGACGGCGCTGGTCACGTTGTACAGCGCGCTGGTGGCCTGACGCGCCAGGTGCTCGTCGTTCGCCGCGTCCGCCACCCGGCTGGCAAAGTCGAAACTCTTGCCCACCGCCGCGACGAGGCGGCGCCGGTAGGACTCCGGCACCTTGCCCAGTTGCGCAATGCGGCCCATCAGCAATGCCTGGAGCGCATCATGCGCGCGCGCTTTGCCGATGGCACGCCGCACCACGTCGATGGCGTTGATGTTGCTCGTGCCTTCCCACACCAGGCTGATGTGCGCGTCGCGCACCAGCCGCGAATTGACCCACTCCTCGATCACGCCATTGCCGGCGCGCGATTCAAGCGCCGAACGCGCGGCGATCACGGCGTCGCGGCAGGCGCGCATCTTGAGCAGCGGCGTGACCAGGCGCACCACCTGCTGCGCGTCTTTCGACCCGGCAGCCGCCAGTTCCATCTGCACCGCCGCCAGCATGGAGATCGCCAGCGCCTGTTCGGCCGGCACCAGGATCTTCATGATCTGGCGGCGCATCAGCGGCAGGTCGATCAAGGGCGTGCCGAAAGCATCGCGGTTGCGCGCCACCTGCATCGCCTCGTTGTAGCAGCGGCGCATCTGCCCGGCCGCGCGCACCCCGTGCGACAGACGCGACATGTTGACCTCTTCCATCATTTGTTTCACGCCCTGGTCGAGGCGTCCCACCACAAAGGCCTCGGCGCCTTCGAATACCACCTCGCACGAAGCCAGCGAACGGGTGCCAAGCTTGTCCTTGATGCGCACGATCCGGTACTTGTTGCGCGAGCCATCGGCCAGGTAGCGCGGCACGGCGAACATGCCCACGCCCTTGATGCCGGGCGGCGCACCTTCCGGCCGCGCCAGTGCGAGGGCCACATGCGCGTCGGTATGCGAGGCGAACCATTTTTCGCCATACAGGCGCCATGCACCGTCCTCGAAACGCGCCACGGTTTCCAGCGCGCCAACGTCAGACCCGCCAGCCTTTTCCGTCATCCACTGGGTGGCGCGCCACATCTCGGACATCTTGTTCGAGAGAATCTTCGGCAGGAAGTACTGCTTCAATTCCTCGCTGCCGAAGGCCTTGAGCACATGCGCGGTCGCGTCGCCCATGTTGAGCGGGCACATCATGCCGATCTCGGACTGCGCGAACAGGTACTGGAAGGCGAACTTCATGATTTGCGGCACCATGCCGTCCCAGCCCAGGGCGCCTGGAACATGGCACAGCGAATGGATCTGGAAATCCTCAAAGCCGATCTTTTCCATCTGGTGATAGGCCGGGTGGTACTCCAACCGGTCGCGGTCGCGGCCATAGCGGTCGCGCTGCTCAAGCTGGGGCGGGTTGCGGTCGACGATGCGCGCCAGGCGATCAAGCTCGCCACCGGTTGCCTCGCCGAGCTTTTTGAGCCACGGGTCGAAGTGGGCGAACAGTTTGGCTTCGGCATTGACGCGCAGCGAAGCCCTGAGGCTGGGGTCGATGTCGTAGAAATTCAGGCCCGCGCAGTCGGGTGCGACATGGCCGTAGTTGGCCGGGTTGTATCCGCCAGCAACGCCGCTCTCGGCGATGGGGCGTGGATTTTCCTTGGTGTATTCGTGTGCCATGGTGGCTTCTCCAGATGGTTGCAACGTTACTGGCGTTCGATCTTTGCGTACTCGACAATGCGTGCCCAGCGTTTGGTCTCGGCTTCCGCAAATGAGCCGAGTTGTTCCGGCGTGGTCGGAAAGGCGATCGAGCCCATGCCGGCGAAATGCTTGACGGTGGTCGGGCTTTTCAGAAAAGCGTTGGCGTACGCGTTGAGCCGCTCGACGGCGTCACGCGGGGTCTTCGCCGGCACGAACATGGCCACCCAGGCGGTTAGCTCGAAGTCGACCAGCCCTGCCTCGGCCAGCGTCGGGACATCCGGCAGCGTCGCGACGCGCGCTGCACTGGTCACCGCCAGCACGCGCACCAGGCCCTTGTTGACCATGCCGGCTGCGCTGATCGGGTCCCCGAAGACGCTGTCGAGCTGGCCGCCGACCAGATCGGTCAGTGCTTGTGGAGAGCCTTTGTAGGGCACATTGAGCAAATCCACGCCCGCCGCCACTTTCATCGCCTCGCCGGCCCCCCGCCCGGTCTGGCTGCTGCTGCCGAAGGTGAGCGGCTTGGTAGCCCGGCGGGCCCGCGCGATGAAATCCGCGACCGATTCCACCGGGGAGTCGGTCTTGACGGCAAGAATGATCGGTATCTTCACCAACCCGGCCACCGGCAGGAAATCCGCCTTCGGGTCGAACGGCAGCGACTTGAAGGTGCTCACATTGGCGGCGTGCGTGGAATTGGTGGTGATGAAGACGGTGTAGCCATCGGCGACGGCGCGCGCCACCTGCGCGGCCGCAATGTTGCCATCTGCACCCGGCTTGTTCTCGACCACCACCGGCACCTTGGCCTCCTGGCTCAAGCTGTTGGCGAGCATGCGGGCGATGGTGTCGGTCGCGCTACCGGCCGGAAACGGCGCCACCAGCGTGATCTGCCGTGAGGGATAGGGCTTGGCGTCCTGCGCCATGGACGGCGCGCCCGTCATCATGCCAAGCAAACACACCAGCAGTGCACTCGCAACAACCCTGCGCGCTGCGGTGCCCGCCTTCACCGGCCCTTCAACTTTCCAATCCATGTTTCGCCCCTTTTTTGTTGTCCTGCAATTCGGATGTCCTGTTATTCGGCCGCGGGTCATGCGGCGCCTGCGTTTTCCCAAACCCAAACGAATGCGCCCCGCCTTCGACCAGCCAACGCCGGCCATTGGGGCGGCGCCATGCCCGGCCGCGCAAGACGGTTGCGTTCACAGGGTGTCGCCGGTCCCGAGAATGGCGGTCACCTGGCTTGACAGCACGCCACCGTTGCCGTGTGCCAGCGCCAGGCGTGCATCCGGCACCTGACGTTCGCCCGCCAGACCCGCAAGCTGCTGAGCCGCTTCCACCACGGTAAACAGGCCGTACATGCCGGGGTGCACGCATGAGAGCCCGCCACCGTTGGTATTGACCGGCAGGCTGCCACCGGGCGCGATCCGTCCGCCCTCCACAAACCTTCCACCCTCACCCTTTGGGCAAAAACCCAGATCCTCAAGGAACAGGATGGTGTTGATGGTGAATGCGTCATACAACTCCACCACGTCGATATCCGATGGCGCATATCCGGCCTGCGCAAACGCGCGCGGCCCGGATTGTGCGGCCGCCGTCACGGTCAGGTCGGCCATTGCGGAAATGTTCATGTGGGTGGTTGCCGCTGCGGCGCCGAGAACATAAGCCGGCTTGGCGGCGTGATCAGGGGCACGGTCGGCGCGCGTCATGACAATCGCTGCGGCGCCGTCGGTCACCAGGCAACAGTCGCGCACCGTCAGCGGGTCGGCCACCATGCGCGCCTTGAGCACATCCTCGATGGTGAGGTTGTCTCGCATGAAAGCTTCAGGATTTTTCTGCGCCCACTGCCGCGCCGAAACCGCCACCGCCGCCAGTTGCTCGCGGGTGGTGCCGAATTCGTGCATGTGGCGCGACGCCGC
The DNA here is from genome assembly GCA_031387185.1 of Burkholderiales bacterium. Lineage (GTDB taxonomy): Bacteria > Pseudomonadota > Gammaproteobacteria > Burkholderiales > JAEUOS01 > CANJDH01. Next base: position 4,615 of record JANNCZ010000430.1, on the reverse strand, counting down.
CAGGGCATAGGCGGAAACCGGCATGATAGGCCGGTACAGGGCTTCGAAATAGGGGATTTTCTGCGCGCTGACAAGCTTGCCCGCGCCGCTGCGCTGGTTGCTGCCGTACACAATCAGCGCAACCTCGCACTGGCCGGTGGCGAGCCCATTGGCGGCCCAGAACAAGTGCGTCAGAAAGGCTGAACCGCCAGTGCGGTTGTTGTCGGTGATCCTCGGCTGGATGCCCAAATACTCGGAAACCGACAGCCCGGAAAGAAAATCCTGCGGCAAGCACACGAACAGGGCATCGACGTCTGATGGCTTCAGATGCGCCTGCGCAAGCGCCTTGAGGCCGGCATGCACTGCCAGGTCAATCGATTCGAACCCCGGCGCCTCGCCGATGCCATGAGTTGCCGCGCCGACAATGGCCGCCTGCCCGCGCGGAAAGCCGTCCCGCATCGCGCCGCTCATGCCGGTGCGCCGGCATCTACAACATCGAATACCACCACGAACGCATCGCCCTCGCGGACGACACGCGCCTTGACCGCCATGCCAATGCGCACCGCCTCTGGCGCGACGCCTTCGATGCGGCTCATCATGCGCGGCCCTTCTGCCAGGTCGACCAGCGCGACGTTATAGTTCGGCGTCGGTGCGCGCTGGCGCATGACGGTGGCCGCATAGACTGTGCCATGACCGCTGGCCTCGACCCATTCGAGGTCGGTCGCACCGCTGCCGGGCTCGGCGACGCGCGGGTAAAACACGTAGCGGCCGCTGGACTGGCTTCGCTGCAACATGAAGCGTCCCTCGGAAAGAAACCTCAGGTAGTCCTGCTCGGGCCGCAACACGGTTTCGTTCTTCAGATCGCTCACAGGATGATCGGAAACGCAATGGGCATTGAGGTAGTATGACCGCCGTTGGGCACCGCAGTCAATGGCCGATTTCAGGTCGGTATGGCCAGGCCGCTCGCGACGCTTGCCGCCGGGCTCAATTGGTGACTTGGGTAGTGGTTATTGTCAAGGAAAAGGCAGTACGCGTCCTGGGGATGAAGACGCACAATCAGCGAACACAACATGAACAACCTTCTCGCCATTGACCACATCCACCTCATCAGCCGCGACGCACACGCCGCAGCAAAATGGTATTGCGACATCTTCGGCGGCGAGATCACCGCCGTGCAGCCAAACCTGCGCGGTGCGCCGCAGATCGACGTGAAGGTGAATGGCTTGACGCTCTTGATTCGCGGCCAGCGCACGGGTGAGACGCCAGCCGCGACCAAGCCGATGCAGCACTTCGAGGCGTATTCCAGCCACGATGAGTGGGGCATCGATCACTTCGGGTTTACCTATCGCGGTGACCTGCGGGCGTTTTGCGATGTGTTGAAGCAGAAGGGTGTACGCATGGCGGTGGAGCCGTGGGAGTTCAAGCCTGGCCTTGTGCTTTGCTACGTTGCTGCGCCGGATGGCGTGAGTATTGAGATTGTCCAAACCAGGGCTTGAGGATCGACTCGCATGGCGGCATCCTCCTTTCCTGATCCACGCTGATTGACCACGCCGCAGCACATGGCGGCGGCGATTGGCTCAATTACTTGACCAAGTCAAGTAATTGATGGATGATCGCGGGCATGCCATCAACCCGCCTTCATTCTCCCGGCGCCAGGCCCGTCAAGCCCGCCCATGTCAAGGCGCTGCGCGGTTTCAATCGCTTCTACACGCAACGCATCGGCGTGCTGGCACCCTATCTCGGCAGCACTTTCTCGCTGACCGAGGTGCGTGTGCTCTGTGAGCTGGCCCACCACTCCCCCGAGGCCGGCCAGCCGCTCACGGCGAGCGGGTTGGCCCGTGACCTGGGCCTCGACATGGGCTACCTTAGCCGCATCCTGCGCCGTTTCGAATCCGCCAAATGGGTAAAACGCACGCCGGCATTGCGTGACGCACGGCAGAGCTGGCTCATGCTCACAGCGGCGGGCTACAAAATGGTCGAGCCGCTGCAACAACAATCACGCGACGATGCCGCCAGTCTGCTCGGCTCGGTGGCTGCGGGGCAGCAGGCCAGCGTGATTGCCGCCATGCAAACCATCGAGCAGCTGCTGGCGCCCGGGAAGGCTGCCCAACCGGCGGCCATCACCCTGCGCGCACCCCAACCCGGCGACATGGGCTGGGTGGTGCAGCAGCACGCCGAAATTTACGCGCGCGAATACGGCTGGAACGCGGACTTCGAAGCGCTGGTGGCAGACATTGTCGCCAGGTACATGCGCCAGCATCAACCACTGTGGGAGCGCTGCTGGATTGCCGAAATCGACGCGCAGCGGGTGGGCTCGGTGTTCGTCGCGCGCAAATCCAAAACGGTGGCGCAATTGCGCCTGCTGATCCTGACCCCGGCGGCGCGCGGACATGGCCTGGGGGGGCGCCTCACCGATGAGTGCATTGCCTTTGCGCGTGCCAAGGGGTATAAAAAATTGCTGTTGTGGACCAACAGTTGCCTCGACGCGGCCCGCGCCATTTATGCGCAGCGCGGCTTTCAACTCATCAAGAGCGAGCCCTATCGGGGCTTCGGGAAAAACCTGGTCGGCGAGACATGGGAGTTGAAGCTGTGAGCCAAATGGTGCCCGACGCGCCGCGGGCACTCCATGTTCCGGCGGCGGTATCATCACCCCATAATCCACAGAGTCGAGGCTACCGTGATCGTCAAGCAAATCTGGACCGGCAACAACTACCGCAATTTCAATTATCTGATCGCCTGCAAGGAATCCGGTGAGGCGCTGGCGATTGACCCGCTCGACAGCGACAAGTGCCTCAAGGCCGCCAAGGATGAAGGCTGGGACATCACGCAGGTGTTGAACACCCACGAACACCACGACCACACCGGCGGCAACGAGGCTGTGGTCAAGGCCACGGGGGCCAAGATTCTGGCCCACAAAAACGCCAAGGACAAGATTGCCAATGTGTCGCGCGGGCTCTCCGCAGGCGACATCATCAAGGTCGGCAAGACGGTGGAGCTTGAAGCGCTCGACACACCCGGCCACACCATGTGCCACATTTGTTTGCGCGCGCACGGTGATAAGCCGGCTTTGTTTTCCGGCGACACCATGTTCAATGCTGGTGCCGGCAATTGCCACAACGGCGGCAGCGCGCCCGAAATGTTCAAGACGTTTGCGGAGCAGCTCGACAAGCTGCCGGAGAACACGCTGATTTATCCGGGTCACGATTACATCGAGAACAACCTGCGTTTCACGCTTGACCGCGAACCCGGCAACGCGAGCGCGACGGCAGCCCTTGCGAAACTTGCCGGGCAGGATCTCGACCGCGCGCATGTCACCACGCTGGCGGAAGAGCGCACCTTCAATACCTTCTTCCGTCTTGGCAACCCCAGCGTGATCGCGCAACTTCGCGAGGCGTTTCCGGATTTGCCCGAGGGGCCGGATGCGCGCACGGTGTTTCTCAAGTTGCGCGAGCTGCGCAACAGTTGGTAAAAAAGCGGGCAGGCACGGCGGGTAGCAAAGCGGGTGGTGCAGCGAGTATGTACTGCGGGCAGAACAGCGCGCAGGTATTGCTGCCGCAGCGCCGGGTGCTGCGCCCATCCATCGCCGCTGATCAGGATTCGACGGTCTGGGCGCGCTCTTGCAGGGCCGCCAGCGGGATGATGTCGAGTGCCTTTTCGTGCGTGGCATCGAGCGCCACCATCGGCGCGCAACCTTCGGCGTAGGCCTCAAGCCAGCGGCTTGCACACAGGCACCAGCGATCACCCGCCGCAAGGCCGGCAAAGCCCCACTGCGGTGCCGGCGTCGACAAATCATTGCCGCGCGATTTGCTGAAGGCGAGAAATTCGACCGTCATGATGGCGCACACGGTGTGCGAACCGGTGTCTTGCGGGCCGGTTTCACAGCAGCCACTGCGGGTGAAACCGGTGAGGGGGTCATGGCTGCAATCCTTGAGGGGTGCGCCAAGCACATTGAGGCCGCGAAACGACATGGTCAGTTGCTCAGTAGAGTGGATAACGCATTATATTTCGGCACCAGCAGACGGGCGGTGAATCGTTCAACAAGCTCGACGGCAATTGCCGGAAAGCCGCTTCCACCAACGGTTTCGAGACAGTTACCGAGGTGGTTTCTCAGGTGCTGACGGCAAAACCATCCAGTGCGATAGCGGGCTTGGCACTCTTGATCAGGTCCGCCACGATGCGCGCACTGCCGAGCGCCAGCGTCCAGCCCAAGGCTCCGTGGCCGCAGTTGAGCCACAGGTTGGCGTAGGGCGTGGCACCCAGCAGAGGCGTGCCTTTCGGCGTGGCCGGGCGCAGCCCGGCCCATGGCTGCATCATCTCGACGCTCTGCGCATAGTCGGTTGCGGCGGGAAATGCCAGTCGCGCTTCCTTCACGAGCTGCCCGAGGCGCTGCGGATCAATCGCATGCGAATAGCCCGCAATGTCGGCCATGCCGGCCACGCGCAGTTGCGCCACACCTTCGTTGTCGAGCGGCGCATACACCACCTTGCGTTTGAAATCGGTGATGCTGATGCGCGGTGCCTGCGCTGACGCGGGCAGCGTGAGGCTGTAACCCTTGAGGGGGTACACCGGCAAGCGCAGGCCCAGTGGCCGCAGCAGAAACGGGCTTTGCGCACCCAGTGTGAGCACGCAGGCGTCG